>JAOUOM010000422.1 GCA_029880385.1 Cyclobacteriaceae bacterium
TTTGCGGATGAATCCGTACCTGTCGGGCCTCCCCCTTCCTCTCAGTCCTACCTGGCGATGGACGCGATCCTGGATGTCTGCCTGTCGACAGGCAGTGATGCCATCCACCCGGGTTATGGGTTTTTATCCGAAAATGCAGAATTCGCAAAAAAAGTCCGCGATGCGGGTATCCTATACATTGGACCTTCCGCTGAATCAATCCGAACCATGGGGGATAAACTAGCCTCACGCAAAGCAGTGGCTGGGTTCAATGTCCCGATAATCCCCGGAATGGACCATCCGGCCACCAGCTCACAGCAGGCCCTGGAGGCCGCCGAAAAAATCGGATACCCGGTCATGATCAAAGCCAGTGCAGGTGGCGGTGGTAAAGGAATGCGTATCGTGCACCATGCAGGGGAAATGGAAAGTGAAATGAAACAAGCCATGGGCGAAGCGCAAAGTTCATTTGGCAATGCTTCTGTCTTCGTGGAAAAATACATCCCCTCCCCACGCCATATCGAAGTACAAATACTGGGCGATACGCAGGGATCGATTATCCATTTATTTGAAAGGGAATGTAGCATTCAGCGCCGTAACCAAAAAGTAATGGAAGAAGCCCCTTCTTCGGTACTTTCACCCGCACAGCGCAAAAAAATATGTGATGCAGCCATAAATGTAGCCCGGGCATGCCAGTATTATGGAGCCGGAACCGTAGAATTTGTTGCCGATCAGGAATTGAACTTTTATTTTCTGGAAATGAATACAAGGCTCCAGGTGGAACATCCTGTCACCGAAATGATCACCGGCCTTGACCTGGTAAAGGAACAAATCCGAATTGCCGAAGGCAGTCCCTTGCCGTTTGCCCAAGACGATATACACCTACGCGGCCATAGCCTGGAGGTACGTGTATATGCCGAGGATCCCCAAAACCATTTTCTCCCGGACACAGGCACCCTCCATACATACCAGCGGCCACAAGGGCCAGGTGTACGTGTAGACGATGGATACGAAGAGGGTATGGAAATACCGATCTACTACGACCCCATGATTGCCAAGCTCATCACCTATGCCAGTACACGTGAAGACGCCATATCCAGAATGCAGCGGGCTATCGGGGAATATAAAATTGGTGGCGTAAAAACCACCCTCCCCTTTTGTGCCTTTGTCCTGCAACACGAATCATTTCGAAGTGGTAAATTTTCCACTAAATTTGTTGAACAACATTTTACCCCGGAAATGATTGAACCTCGTTTTTCAACTAATGAAAAACTAGCGGCTCTGCTGGCTGTTTTTCATGAATACACGCAGCCCGACCCATTTACAGCCTCACACGAAAGTGAAAATAAAAAGCCGGTATCAAACTGGAAACGGAGGGCGAGGTACTAATGGCAGAAATACGGCCCTTTCGGGCATGGCGGTATGGAAATCAGTTTTCATCGAGGCTCGACGAGCTTACTTCCCCCCTTTTTGATGTCGTAGACAATGAGCAGCGCGAAATCCTTTACCAAAACCCGCTCAATAGTATTCATTTGTCCGTACCAAGGGGCTCCGATCCCGGCCGCAGGGCAAATGGCATATTACAAAAATGGAAAGAAGAGAAAATAATTATTCAGGATGATGTTCCGGCCATTTATGTCTATTACCAGTATTTTTCCCTGCCGGGATCGGCGCATACCTATTGCCGAAAAGGGTTCATCGCACATCTGCGTATTTATGACTGGACGGAAAATGTTTTGCTGCGTCACGAGTCCACCCTTCCCTTTTCGGTAGAGGATCGGGTCAGTGTGTTGGATGAAACCCGGCTGAATACGAGTCCGACGCATGGTTTGTATGCCGATCCTTTGCATGAAATTGAAGATCTGCTGGACCAAAGCATGGCAACCCCCTTATCGGAAGCGGTGGACTATCAGGGTGTCCGGGATGTGCTGTCGGTGATCAGTGACCCCATCGTCATTTTACAGATTTGCCGCCTGATGTCTGACAGACAAATAATCCTGGCTGATGGCCATCACCGGTACGAAGGATCCTTACAGTATATGAACAGGAAGAAAAGTACGAACCCGCGGCATAGTGGAAACGAAGGGTATAATTTTCATTTAATGTATTTCACCAACACGGAATCGCCCGGCTTGCGCATCCTTCCTACCCATCGCCTGGTATTTCACGGGAATGGACTGTCCGATGACGTGTTATTGAACAAGCTATCGGTGGATTTCCATTGTGAACCTATCGGAAAGGCCGTAGACATTCCGCAGGAAATCGCCGGGAAAAAATGGACGTTTGGCCTCATAACAAAGGATGGTGCCTATACAATCCGGCTAAAAGCGGGTCGGCATTCCCAAATGCCACATTCGTTGCCCGACTCAATCCGCAAACTTGATCTGTCTTTGCTGCATCACCTGGTTTTTGAAAAATCAATGGGTTTGTCGATGGACACACAGCTCGCACCTGACCAATTGGGGTTTGAACGGGATTTTCATGCATGCGTAATGGCTGTCAACAACCATCGTGCCCGGTATGCCTTTATCACAAATGCACTGGAGATCGATGAAGTACGGAAGGTTTGCGTAAGCGGTGCAACCCTCCCGCCAAAATCGACCTATTTTTACCCCAAAGTCATTTGTGGCTTTTTATTTAGTAGTATACGAGATGATGAATCCTGAAACCCGCCTTGTACTGGCATCCAATTCGCCCAGAAGGCAACAATTATTAAAAGATGCCGGATTTTTGTTTCATGCAGAGGCCAAACCCTTTCCGGAAAATTATCCGGCACAAATGGACAAAGAAAATGTTGCCCAGTATCTGGCCGGGGAAAAAAACAGGTTTCATCGTACAGTTTTCCCAACCGACATCCTTATCACGGCCGATACCACAGTCATACTGGACAATCATTTGCTTGAAAAACCCGAAAATGAGCGGGAAGCATATCAGATGCTTATGAAACTGTCAGGCAAAACCCATCAGGTGATCACAGGCGTTTGCATTTCGTCCCGTCAAAAAACGATTTCATTTGCAGAGACCACCTTAGTTGAATTCCGTCAGCTTTCGGATGAAGAAATCAATCATTACATCGGTACGTACAGGCCCTATGACAAAGCCGGTGCCTACGGCATACAGGAATGGATTGGGCTGGTGGGGATAAACAAAATACAGGGATCCTACCACAATGTAGTTGGCCTCCC
>JAOUOM010000423.1 GCA_029880385.1 Cyclobacteriaceae bacterium
ATGTGGCGGCAGCATTTCATTTCCGATACATGCCAATCACCCGGAAAGGACACTTTCGCCCGGCACAACCCTCCTGTGGGACAAAGGATATGGTACACATTTCCCTGACCTTGGTTTTGACATAGCAGCCGTTATGCTGACCCGTGTGATAAGCAAACCCGGCGCAAACAAATTATGCCTAGACCTGGGCTACAAGGCCATTGCTTCGGAAATGCAGCAACCCAGGGTGGTTTTTCCTCAGTTAGGCGAAGTGAAAATAGCCGGCCAAAGTGAAGAACACCTGGTCATTGAAACACCGGAAGCTGAACAATGGAATATCGGTGATGTCTTGTATGGTTTACCCTGGCACATTTGCCCCACAGTAGCCCTACATGAGAGAGCCACATTGATCGAAAACAAAAACGTAGTGGGATACTGGGAAATTAGTGCCCGCAAAAGGCAATATCACGTATGACAAACGAAGCAACCAAACCTTTTTTTGTAGATGCCCACCTTGACCTCTCCATGAATGCCATGGAATGGAACCGGGATCTGCGCTGGACGATTGAGGAAATCAGGAAATCAGAAGCCCATCTGTCCGATCGACCAGACCGGGGAAAAGGCACCGTTTCGTTTGAAAGCCTGAGGAAAGGAAATGTAGGGCTGGTAGTCGGAACCCAGATTGCAAGGTTTACCAAAAAAACCAACAAACTTCCCGGAGCCAGCTGGCATTCGCCGGAGCAGGCATGGGCACAAACTCAAGGCCAACTGGCATGGTACCAGGCCATGGAACAGGATGGCCAGATCCGGTCGATCACCGATAGGGAATCCCTGCAAAATCACCTGATTTCCTGGCAAAAAGATCCGGATAAAACCCCCATCGGTTGGTTGCTTAGTCTGGAAGGTGCTGACTCTATCCTGAGCATGCACCATCTCGAAAAAGCATATGCCTATGGTTTACGTGCCATCGGACCGGCACATTATGGTCCCGGTACCTATGCACAGGGGACTGACGCTACCGGCGGAATAGGTCAAAAGGGACGTGAGCTTCTCACAGAAATGGAAAAACTCAACATTATACTGGATGCTACTCACCTGTGTGATGAGAGTTTTTGGGAAGCAATGGATCATTTTAACGGAGCCGTATGGGCCAGTCATAACAACTGCCGCGCATTGGTACCCCATCACCGGCAGTTTTCGGATGAACAATTACTGGCACTCATCGAGCGGGGGGCTGTCATAGGGGCGGCATTTGATGCGTGGATGCTCAGGGAAGGATGGATAAGGGGCAAATCGACCCCCGAAAGTGAAAATATTTCACTGGCCAATGTAGTGGATCATATCGACCATGTATGTCAGCTGGCAGGCAATTCCCTCCATGCGGGTATCGGTTCCGATCTAGATGGAGCATTTGGAACCGAACAAAGCCCAAAAGATCTTGATACCATTGCCGACCTCCAAAAGATCCCGGGTATGCTACGCCAGAGAGGCTACACGGAGGAAGACATTCAAAACATTTGTTCAACAAACTGGCTGCGGTTTCTCCAAAATAATTGGAAATAAACACAATAACGTTTGCCAATGAAGAGACCATGCGATCCTTCCACTTTGGATTTAGCGATACGTTCGATTTTGTGCATAGGCAACCCCTATGCCCGTCAGGGCTCCAAGCAGATGAGATTCCCAGCTAATTGACGGATCGATAGAAAGTACCCGGTACAACAGGCTGCCATACACGACCGTCACCATTATGGCAATAAACAGGGATTTCAAATCTCGACGAAAAAGGCCAAAAAAAAGCAGAAAAAAAGCAAGGGAATAAACAAGTCCACTGGCACCTATGTGGTAAAACGATCGGCCAAACAACCACACCAGGATATTGGTAATCAAATAACAATATAGAAATACGCGGGATGCAATACGTGGATAAAACAGAAACAAAGCCGAACCCAAAAACAAAATAGGAAGGGTATTACTGGCCAGGTGTTGCCAGTTGCCATGAATCAACGGTGCAGCCAAAAGACCGGGCAAACCCGACGTGTGGCGGGGAAGGATACCCAAAAACCCCAAATCCATGCCGGTATATTCCTGCACATAAAACACCAGCCACATGAAAAATATCAAGCGAAGCGGAGGTACCAGCGTGGTTTGGATTGGGACAGCCATTAAAGCAAAAAACCGTTCACCATTGAACGGCCGGTTTTATCATGCAATTGTCAGAGAGACGGGTCATTGATCATCTTCAGCTCGATAAGCTTCGCCTCTTCATAACTCACAGACAAGTAACCCAAAACACCCCCGGACGATTCGGCAATCTTTTTAGCCAGATCCTTCAGGCTGGCATGCAATTTTACCGCGAAATTCTTTTCTACCTTTGGTAAAATAAAGTTCAGTTTTCTCAATTCGGATGTAATGGCAAAGTTCCGATCTTCCACTTTAGTAGGCAATGTATCCAAAATACTACCAAATTTTTCTTCAAAACGCTCACCTACCAGTTTGTAATAGTCGACCAACTGTTCCCTTGCCCGGCTTTGCTTTGAATGCGCTACATCCACTGCTTCTTTTCGTTCGGCCTTATCAATATTACCATCTGCACCGGCAATTAAAATGGCCACATATACCGGAGCATCCAGTAGCGTATTTACCTCGTCTTCCCGTAAATTTTCAAGTTCTTTTATCATTTCCTTTAGGAGATTTTCTTTTTTTCGAAAATACAAAAAATTACTTTTTCAATCGGCTTTCACCGGATCAATTTCTGGTATTAATTTAAAGTCCATATAAACCGGAAAATGGTCTGATATTTCTCCGGCCAGTGCGAATACACCCGCATCTGTCTTTTGGATAAATTTTGGATTATAAAGAATATAGTCGATCATTTCAAACGGGTTCCTGCTGCTGAAGGTGTAATACTTATGTTTATTCCCCTCATACATCTCCATATCAACGGCTGATGCGATGCCGCTGGCACCCAATATGATTTCCATTGTCTGGGTATGCTCCGTTTCTACTGGCGGCATACCATTGAAATCCCCCAGGACAATCAGAGGAAGGGAATCGGCCAAACTTTCGATCAACTGCCGGACTATATAGGCCTGGGATATCCTCGTTTCTTCTTCAAAGGCCTCCAGATGGAGGTTTAATACCCGAATGGTTTTTCCTCCCACCTGCC
>JAOUOM010000424.1 GCA_029880385.1 Cyclobacteriaceae bacterium
CGGTGGTCCCCGCCCAATACTACGATGCCGTGGTGCCAGTTGTAGGGTGTGATAAAAATATGCCAGGAGCCATAATGGCTTTGGGTCGCCTTAACCGGCCTGGTTTGATGGTATATGGAGGAACCATCAAGGCTGGAAAATGGAAGGGAGAGGACCTGAACATAGTCTCGGCATTCGAAGCGTACGGGGCCAGACTGGCAGGCAATATTTCAGATGAGGATTTTAAAGGAATTATAAAAAACTCAATACCTGGTCCCGGGGCATGTGGAGGCATGTACACGGCTAATACCATGTCGTCTGCCATTGAGGCACTGGGCATGAGTTTGCCGTTTAGTTCTTCCAACCCGGCCGAAAGCGATAACAAAACACAGGAAAGTCTGCGGGTAGGGGATGCCGTACGCCATTTATTGAAGGAAGATATACGCCCTCGGGATATCATGACCCGCAAGGCTTTTGAAAATGCCATCACTACCGTTATGGTTCTTGGTGGGTCGACCAATGCAGTGCTTCATCTGATCGCGATGGCCAAATCGGTGGATGTAGACATCAGACTGGACGATTTTCAGCGAATTTCAGACAATACACCCTTTCTTGCCGACCTCAAACCAAGCGGAAAATACCTGATGGAAGACCTGCATAATATAGGCGGGGTACCCGGCGTGTTGAAACTGATGCTGGAAAAAGGCTATTTACACGGAGATTGTTTAACAGTGACCGGGAAGACGATTGCCGAAAACCTCTCACAGACACCCAGCCTGGCGGAAGGTCAAAAAATTATTGTCCCATTTGAAAAGCCCATCAAAAAGAGTGGCCACCTGCAGATATTATATGGAAACCTGGCACCTGAAGGTTCAGTGGCCAAGATTACCGGAAAGGAAGGGGAGTATTTTGAAGGACCGGCCCGTATTTACAACGATGAATTTGATGCCATTCGCGGAATAGGAGAGGAAGTACAAAAAGGGGATGTGATCGTGATACGGTTTTCGGGTCCAAAGGGAGCACCCGGTATGCCTGAGATGCTAAAACCAACCGGTGCCGTAATGGGAGCAGGTTTGGGTAAGGACGTGGCGTTGATCACCGACGGACGGTTTTCAGGGGGGTCTCATGGATTTGTGGTCGGTCATATCACACCCGAAGCACAGGAAGGGGGGCCACTGGCCCTGATCCGGAATGGCGACATTATCGTGATTGATGCCATTAACAATAAACTGGAAGTGAAGTTGTCGGACGAAGAGCTTGAGAAGCGACGAAATGAATGGGTACAGCCCCCCTATAGAGCTGAAAAAGGTATTTTGAAGAAGTACATCCGTTCCGTAGCTTCTGCGTCAGAAGGATGTGTAACGGATAATTGAGTATGAATACATCGGTTTTACCTGTGGAGAAAGTGAAAAGTTCGAATACAATACGAGTGACAGGGTCAGAAGCAGTTCTCCTTTGTTTGTTGGAAGAAGGCGTGGAAACACTTTTTGGTTATCCGGGGGGTGCCATTATGCCCATCTATGATGAGTTGTACAAATACAAAGACAAACTCCGTCATATACTCGTCCGCCACGAGCAGGGTGCCGCACATGCCGCGCAGGGTTTTGCGCGGGTTACAGGAAAGACGGGTGTCTGTTTTGCCACTTCGGGACCCGGTGCTACCAACCTGATCACCGGTATTGCCGATGCACAAATCGACAGTACAGCCATTGTATGCATCACGGGCCAGGTACCTTCTCATTTATTAGGCACAGATGCCTTTCAGGAAACGGATGTAGTGGGAATATCCATGCCGGTGACCAAGTGGAACTATCAGGTGACACGCGCCGAGGAAATTCCGGAGGCCATTGCACGTGCATTCTATATTGCCAATTCCGGCCGACCGGGGCCCGTACTGATTGACATTACCAAAGACGCCCAGTTTGGGGAATTTGATTTTGAATATAAAAAGTGTGAACGTATACGCAGCTATCACCCCTATCCACGGATAGAGGAAGATAAGATCGAAGCAGCGGCTGCATTGATTAATGATGCCAAAAAACCATTTCTATTGGTAGGGCACGGTGTGTTGATATCCGGCGCACAGAAAGAATTGATCCATTTGGCCGAAAAGGCCGGAATACCCATGGCTTCCACGTTGCTGGGCCTCTCAGCCGTGCCGACCAATCACCCGTTGAATGTTGGTTTCTTGGGTATGCATGGCAATTACGGCCCCAATGTGCTGACCAATGAGTGCGATGTGCTGATCGCCATTGGCATGCGTTTCGATGACCGGGTGACCGGCGACCTCAATCGTTATGCCCGACAGGCAAAAGTTGTACACATAGAAATCGACCCGTCGGAAATCGACAAAAATGTCCGGTCAACCGTGGCCATCAATGCCGACGCAAAACAGTCGCTGCAGGCACTGATCCCCAAAATAAATGAAACCTCCCATCAGGAGTGGCTGGACAGGTTCAGGGCTTGTGACAAGATGGAATTTGAAAAAGTCATCGATAAAGATGTAAACCCCAAAGAAGGGGGCATTCGAATGGCCGAAGTAATCCGGATGATCTCGGAAATTACCCAGGGAAAAGCAATCCTCGTGACCGATGTGGGACAGCATCAGATGGTGGCGTCAAGGTATTACGCATTTACCGAAACCCGCAGCAACGTTACTTCCGGCGGATTGGGAACCATGGGTTTTTGTCTGCCCGCAGCAATGGGAGCCAAAATTGGCCGACCGAACAGAACCGTAGTGGCAGTAATAGGGGATGGGGGATTCCAGATGACCATCCAGGAACTGGGAACGATCTTCCAATCTCAGATTGATATTAAAATCCTGATTTTGAACAATAATTTCCTGGGGATGGTACGTCAGTGGCAACAATTGTTTTTTGACAAGCGCTATGCCTATACCGAGCTGATAAATCCGGATTTCCAGCTTATTTCACAGGGATATGGTATCCCGTCGCGCAAAGTGGAGCAACGTGACGAACTTCAGACGGCCATCAGCGAATGGCTTGCTTCGTCAGGGCCTCAATTACTGGAAGTGGTTGTGGAGAAGGAAGAAAATGTATTTCCGATGGTACCATCGGGTGAATCCGTTTCCAATATCAGGTTAGAATAAAATTTCCGAAATTTGCGGGGCGTTTTGGCACCGAGCAGTTTATCCACAGAGAAAATGGC
>JAOUOM010000425.1 GCA_029880385.1 Cyclobacteriaceae bacterium
TTCCATGACTTCCGGTGTCTGTTCACGATATGGACAAAAACCTGAACTATTTACTTATCCTGATCCCGCTTTTCGTATTGTTTTCCTGCCATACGGAAGATGGCTGTAGCGGTGTAACAGTCTGTACGGAGGAATTTCGTTCCATTACCGTTACCATCACCCAAAACGGACAACCTTTCAAACTTGATTATTTCAAGACCATCCATGAGCAAACAGGGAAGGTCTATGATTTCAGCGGCAGAACAGATTTTATCAATAATGATAGATACGTCCTGCTAACAGACGGACAAATGGGCGAACTAGAAAAAAACGGTAGCTGGTTCCGTCTGGAGGGTGGTATCCAGGATACCGTTCTCGTAAGCGAAACCTACCTGATCGGGCATGATTGCTGCCATATCGTATTAGTGAGTGGCCCTACGGAAATTGAAATAAAATAAAAACATGGTTCTCCCTTAGCACCACCCGTTGACAACCGGTGGCGTCAGATACATCGTGAAGATAACCATCGCAACCAACTGGTGTACGTACTTCGGAGACCGATCCTGACCATGAAAAGCTCCGGCACATTCGTTGCCACCGCAAAGCACGGAAGTTTGGCACGTGGTAAAAGGGCACAAAAAAAACCTCACCGCCCCGGCAGCAGCGGCATCCTTTCCGTTGGGCTTTGGCTGAGAGCGGGAAGGAAAGATACAGCGGATGACGGGTAGCCCCGGTACCGGAGGGCCAGTACCGGTCGCGTCTGGCCGACTGTCTGCCCCCTCCCGGCCAGTTAATGGCTATGGTGGTAATGTGCCTGCAGGAGGTCTTCGGCAAAATCGTTGGTAAGGTCGCGAACGACCGTATGCACATGGTTGGCCTTGTTTTGTATATTGTCGTACTCGATCAGGAGCGTGGGGCCCTGAATGCGGTAATAATGTCCCCTGCCGGGTGCCAGGCTGCCCGCCCAGGCAAACGAAAGGTTGTCCAGTCCTGCACGTTCAAGTTTGGACCGGAAGGATTCGGAAAAGCCAGCCTGGTAGTTGGCCAAGTAGACATTCAGGAGTTGGAGAAACAGTTCTTTTTGGGCGGCTGTCAGTTCGCGAAAGGCAATGCCTGTCGGTTCAAGAGGCCCTGCCTTCCGGGCATTGCCCGAAATGATTTCGGGAGGGGCACTTTCGGAAAACCTCGCACGGGCCAACTGATCGGACGTAAGGGAATTGACCAGCCGGAAGCCTGCGGCGGTTTCCTGCCGGAGTGCCTCAGTCGGCACCGCACCCGGCATATCGACCAGGGCGGGATTGGAACCGAAAAATGAGGGTGTGGACGATAGGATGGCCTGACGGGACGCAACAAAGCTCAGGGAAATGTGATGGCCTTCAAAACGCCACCCCCACCGGCCTTCTGCATCGGGGACACCAAAAATGCAGAAGTGATAGTTAAGCGGGTCCCGCAACAAGCTGCCATCGGCCATTTTCATATCGTTGTTTTCCAGTTGGTACAGGATGCTTTCCAGCCGCATGATATCCGAGGCCTTTCGGTAGCCCTCCGTGCCCAGCGAGGATTTGAGAAGCAGCAACGCCGCTGCTTTTTGTTTTTCGTCAAACTCCCTGAACGAGGGCCCCATGCGCACCATGGGAACAAAATTCATGGAGAGCCGCTCGGGATCATCGAACGGAAACAGGATTTTAGCCTGTAGTTCGGGGGAAAGCAACGCAATCAGGTCATTCGCCTGCTGGTACAACGCCTGTGAAAAAAGGGCCGAAAGGGTAAAAAAACTGAAAAAAACGGAAAAAATTGATTTGCGCAACATAGGCGATTGATCGTTAGGATAGCCGGAAAGAATATACAGTGGGCCAAGATAGACGGGTTGGGCGTAAAATCCATGGCAGCACACAAGAAAGTCCCGACCTGGCAAATACCTACGCCGTGGCGATCATCTGCCTGGGTAAAGGACAAAAAAAAGCGGTTACGTGTGTACGTAACCGCTTTTTTTACTGGTGATCCGCCCGGGACTCGAACACGGAACCTACTGCTTAGAAGGCAGTTGCTCTATCCAATTGAGCTAGCGGACCGTCCGGGCCATGCCCTAAAACGAAAAACCAAACTGGGCTTACGCTGCGTTTGGTTATGCGGAGAGAGGGGGATTCGAACCCCCGGTACCCGGTTAAGGTACGACAGTTTAGCAAACTGCTGGTTTAAGCCACTCACCCATCTCTCCTGAGTAGCCCCCTTTAAAAAGGATTGCAAATATAGCCCTACAGTTTTTAATTTCGCCACAGGCTTTTGTGAATTTTTTTAAAATAACCACGCATTAAAAATCGTTAAATGACGGCTTTCGCATTGGGTGTCCCATCCGCTTTCCCTATTTTTGACGCACATTATGATTTGGGCTAATTCTTTTGACCGTTTTCTGCTTTTCAGCATCCTGGCTTTTGGTTTTTTATACCTGATTTACCTGCTCCGGGTGGTGAAGGTGGCGCGTACCCTGCAGGTTCCCGCCTACCATGTAATCTGGAAACTCATCCTCCGTTTCCTGTATTTTTCACTTTTTGTGGTGGCCTTGCTGGGACCATCCTTTGGTGAAACCTCAAAGGAAGTAAAGGCCATTGGCAAAGACATCTACCTGTGTGTAGACCTCTCCCAGTCGATGGATGCTTTTGATATCCAGCCGACCCGATTGGAAAAAGTGAAATTTGAGCTCAAAACCATCATCGACGCATTCAACTCCGACCGGAAAGGGATCATCATTTTCAGTAATGAGGCTTTTATGCAATGCCCTCTCACCTACGACAACAATGCCCTCAACATCTTTATCCAGACCCTCCATACATCGCTGGTGCCCAATAGCGGCACTGATTTTGGGCCACCCCTCAAAATGGCCCTCGAAAAACTGCAAAAAGAAGGCAATGTGAGCACACAGCAAAAATCAAAAATCATTGTCCTGATCAGTGATGGAGAGGATTTTGGGGAGGAAACTGCCGAAATTGCCGATGAAGTAGAGCAGTCAGGCATCAAATTATTTGCCCTGGGTGTGGGTACGGATCGTGGCAGCCGGATCCAGACCAACCGTGGCTACAAGCTCGATCGGAACGGACAGGAAGTTGTCACGCAGCTCAATTCTTCCTCCCTGCGCAAACTGGCAGCCGATACAGGGGGTAAATATTT
>JAOUOM010000426.1 GCA_029880385.1 Cyclobacteriaceae bacterium
TATGCCTCAAGTGTGATAATCCCCAGCTGCCGCAAGTTTAGCAATGCGTAACTTGTGGCTTTCTTCTTGTAATTTTCTGCCCGTTCTCCTAAAACCAATTTGAACTGAACGAAAAGGTGATCCATAGCCCCGATCGTGGGCAGCACGCTGGCCTGCGGGGAGAGCGGGCGTGCAGCCGATAGATTGCCAGCCAGTCCCGCTCCAAATGGTTTTCCGTACGTTTTGATTTTTCAACACGAGCTTTCGACACGGTAGTTATTATGTTGCCCGCAGCACGCAGTTATCCCGTCGTATACTCCCTGTTTATTGGCTGTTTTTTTTGTTAATTATTATAAAAATAGTTGTATTACTATAATTATAGTTATATGTTTGCTTTGTAATGAAGGAATTGACCAAAGCAGAAGAACAACTCATGCACTACCTGTGGAAGCTCGAAAGGGCGTACCTCAAGGACATTGTAGAGGAATATCCCGAACCCCGCCCGGCCTACACGACCATCTCTACCGTGGTGAATGTGCTGGTAAAAAAGCTGTTTGTGGGTTTTGAGACGCACGGCAAAGCACGGCTCTACACGCCGTTGATCAGTCGTGAGCAATACACCCAACAGACCTTTGACGGGTTGCTGAGTGGTTATTTTGAAAACTCCGTCCGGCAGTTTGCGTCGTTTTTTGCCCAAAAGGAAGAACTGACCGTGGAAGAACTGCAGGAGATTCGCGCATTGATCGACCAACAGATCCAAAAACGCCATGACAGCCAGTGAACTTTGGATCGGACTGGGGCAAATCATGCTCGTTCAGGGCTTGTTTTATGCCTTTTACTGGTTGCTGCTGCGCCACCGAACCCGGCATGCGTACAATCGCTTTTACCTGCTGTTCACCCTGCTGATTTCGTTGGTCATTCCCTTCATCGAGTTGCCTGTGGCAGCTCAGCCCCTGCCGGTGATCGAACGTATAGGCAGGGAATGGATGGCTGTTCCCATCCAGACCCTCCGCACGGCCGAAGTACCGGAGACGTTCCGTTTCCCGCTTGGGCAGACGGCCGGATGGATCTGCCTCGCGATAACGCTATGGCTCGTGGGTCGGTCCGGGTTTCATTTGTACCTCCTACGAAAACTCAAAAACCAGTGTGTACGGGTATGTACCTGTTGGTACAGCCTGTACCGGACTGGGTTTGCACAGCCTTTTAGTTTCTTTTCCCATGTGTTTATTCCGGGAAGGCTTTTCGATACGGATGCCTTTGACCGGATACTTGCCCATGAATGCGTACATGTCCGTCGGCGGCATTCGTGGGATCGCTTGTTGACGGACGTGTTTGTTGCGCTGTTTTGGTTCAATCCCTTCATTTACCTGTACCGAAAAGCGCTCATTGAAGTCCACGAATACGAGGCGGACGAAGCCGTGATCCGACAGTTTGATGACCCGGTGATCTACCAGGAAATCCTCTTCCGTCAGCTTCAGGCCATTCCGTATTCCGGGCTCGTGAGTCATTTCAATTTTTCAACCCTTAAAAAAAGAATTGTCATGATGAATAAATTGCAAAATGGCCGGTCGTCCCGGCTGGTTTACCTCCTGATAATGCCCCTGGTGGCATGGGTTACGATTGCCTTTACTTCCGTCAGGGAAAATGAGTCGGTCGTCCGTATGACGAACAAAATCGGATCTTTGACGACTGTTGTTGAGCCGACTCAATTCGTCCCCTTACAAGACGTGAGGGATGTTCCTTCCATTTTTCCGGTAAAAGCTGATGGAAAACCCGTACGCGTGACCTCTGGCTATGGCATGCGGATGCATCCGGTCGAAAAGGTCGAGAGAATGCACATGGGAATAGACATATCGGCTGCCACAGGCACGCCCGTGATCGCCACAGCCGATGGTGTGGTGGAAGTAGCCGAATACCTGCCCCACACGTACGGGAACATGCTCCTGATCCGGCACGGCGACACCTACAAAACCCGCTATGCCCAGCTGGACGATTACGTGGTGAAAGCAGGTGACCCGGTCAGGCAGGGCCAGGTAATCGGGCACGTGGGCAGCTCGGGCAAGTCCACTGCACCACACCTGCACTACGAGGTGCAAAAGGACAACCGGAACGTAGACCCAAAGGACTACATCGGTGATTATACATTCAGCCAGGTGCCGGATGCCCCGAAAGCCGATAAAAAATCCCGGGAAGAAATACAGGAACAACAAAACCCGGATTCGGCCAGAAACGGACAGGAACTAATGGCCGCCCGGCAAGCCGAACTTGAAAGTCAGCAAGCAGAATTTGACAAGCAGCAGGCTGAATTCGAGAAGCAGCAAGCTGAATTCGAGAAGCAGCAAGCCGAATTCGAGAAGCAACAGGCTGAATTTGAAAGTCAGCAGGCGGAGTTCGGAAAGCAGCAGCTAAAGGATATCCAGGAGCAGAAAAAGGAGAAGGATAAAAACAAAGAGAAGGGTAAGGGGAATTGATTTCTCCGAAAAACGCCGGATGCTAAATTCGGCGTTTTTTTTTCATCGGGAATTGACCGTTTGTGGCTTCATGGGTGATAGCACCTGGCGTGGGAGGCAAGCTTTACCGGCTGTACAGGGGTAGCCGGTAAAGGGCGCAAAAGTCAAATGCATAGCCCCGGGCGTGGGCAGTACGCAGGCCGGCGGGGAGCACGGGCGTACAGGTGCCAGAAGGCCAGCCGGTAGTGCTCCGTCATCTGGCGTAGACCCGGGTGGAGGTTATCCCTGTTTGGTAAAAATCCTGTTGCGTAGGGCAAGGATGGCATCCATGGCCCGGGGATTGCGGATGGCATCCTGGTTGGGTGCCTGGGTTGTGTGCGTTCCTATCAGGGCTTTTTTGACGGGAACTTCCATTTTTTTGCCGCTGAGCGTATAGGGAATGTCGGTGACGGAAAATATATGGTCGGGTACATGGCGTGGCGAGCATTGCTGGCGTAGCTCCCGGCGGATGACGGGCCCGGTAGCCTCCAGTGTGTAGCCGGCGTTGAGGACTACAAACAGGGGCATGATGTCGCTGCCGTCTGGTTGTTCGAGGTTGACAATGAGTCCGTCCGATATTCCCTCGATGGTGTCGAGGACAGCATAGATTTCGGCTGTTCCGATGCGGATACCTTTGCGGTTGAGTGTGGCATCTGACCGGCCCTGAATGGTG
>JAOUOM010000018.1 GCA_029880385.1 Cyclobacteriaceae bacterium
GGTGGGGCACCCGGCGATGTAGTGGACGTAAAAATCACGGGAAAGGATAAAAAATTCCTGATCGGAACACCGATACATTTTCATACGTCATCACCGGAGCGGGTAACACCATTTTGCGAGCATTTCGGTACCTGTGGCGGTTGTAAGTGGCAGCATATTTCCTATGAAGCCCAATTGCATCATAAGCAGGAACATGTGGCCGAAAACCTCAGAAAACTCAGTGGGATTGACCTTCCGGAAATGGCTCCGATCATGGGATCTGAGAAAACAGTGCATTACCGGAACAAGTTGGAGTATACTTTCTCGAATAAAAGGTGGATGACCCGGGAGGAAATTAGCAGTGAAAGGGTACTGAGCCGAAATGCGCTTGGCTTTCATATTCCCAGGATGTTTGATAAGATACTGGATATCCAGGAATGCCACTTGCAGGCAGCTCCTTCCAATGCCATTCGACTGGCATTTAAGCGGTATGCCGAAGAAAATGAGTTGCGGTTTTTTGATATCCGGGAGCAGCATGGCTTTTTGCGAAATCTGATCATCCGAACCACGTCGATCGGTGAAACCATGGTGATTGTCCAGTTTGCAGAGCCGGACAGGGAGCAGATTTTTAAGGTCATGAACTTTTTGAAAGAGGAATTCCCGGAAATCACTTCGCTGTTGTATGTGGTGAATGAAAAGAAAAACGAGACGTTTTATGACCTGCCGGTTAAAAATTTTCACGGTGAAGACTATATCCGCGAAAAAATGGGTGGTCTCACGTTTAGGATAGGCCCCAAGTCATTTTACCAAACCAATTCATTGCAGGCGTATGAGTTGTACAAGCGGGTACTGGAGATGGCAGGCCTTACGGGTGAAGAAATCGTCTATGATTTGTACACGGGCACGGGCACAATTGCCAATTTTGTCGCCCATCAGGCTAAAAAAGTAGTGGGAATTGAGTCGGTGGAAGATGCCGTGGAAGATGCCCGGAAAAACTCGGCTGTAAACGGGATCACCAATACCGAATTTTTTGCCGGTGATATGAAGGACATGTTATCCAATGACTTTATCCGTGCACATGGCAAACCACGGGTGGTCATTACCGACCCGCCACGGGCAGGCATGCATCACAACGTGATCAAGTCACTCAACCGGATCCTTCCGCAGCGCATCGTCTATGTGAGTTGCAATCCGGCCACGCAGGCGCGCGACCTGGAATTACTGGCAGAAAACTATGTAGTGGAACAAATCCAGCCGGTAGATATGTTTCCCCATACGCATCATGTGGAAAACATCCTATTGTTGAAATTACACAAACACTAACTATGCACAACGATCCAGAACTTAACCCAAAATTCATGGGAGTTCTGTCATCTGATTTTATCAAGGTGGCAGATATGCTGAAAGAAGCCTCATACCAGATCCGGAAGCGGGGTTATTCGGATTTTCCTTTGTTTCCGGTTTCGAAAACCCAGTTGCCGGTGGGGTCGCTTTTGTACGAAAAAGGAAGTTTTGGGAATGATTGGCAGTATTATGCTTCCTTTATGGAGGAATTTCTCGAGCGGGGGCTTATTGCCAGGTTCGATGAATTTAAGGCCGTATACAAAGATCCGGAGGAGTTTTGCTGCCTGTTTGTCGTAGATGAGGAATTTACCAATTTTGTTTTCATCCCCTTTCCTGAGGACTAACAGCAGATTATGTGATCATGATATAAAAAAAGGCTGCCCGATAGGGCAGCCTTTTCCGGTTTTGCTAATATCAGTAACGTTTTATTTCACAGAATTGATGTATTCGATGAGTTCTACTACTTTGTTGGAATAGCCCCACTCATTGTCATACCATGCGACGATTTTCACAAAAGTAGGACTTAGCTGGATTCCGGCCTCGGCATCAAAGATTGAGGTACGGGCATCACCGGTAAAGTCGTTGGAAACCACGGCATCCTCGGTATATCCCAAAATTCCTTTCATTTCACCCTCTGAGGCTTTTTTCATCGCCTGACAGATTTCCTCATAGGTAGTTCCTTTTTCAAGGTTTACCGTAAGATCAACAACGGAAACATCAGGCGTGGGAACACGAAACGACATACCTGTCAGTTTGCCATTGAGCGAAGGGATAACTTTTCCAACCGCTTTGGCAGCACCTGTAGAGGAAGGTATGATGTTCTGGTAGGCACCGCGTCCGCCTCTCCAGTCTTTTACAGAGGGGCCGTCTACGGTTTTTTGAGTGGCTGTGGCCGCATGTACGGTCGTCATTAAGCCCTCTTTGATTCCAAAATTATCATGCAAAACTTTGGCTACGGGAGCCAGGCAGTTGGTTGTACAGGATGCATTGGATACAAATTGCATATCATTGGTGTAGGACGTATGGTTGACACCCATTACGAACATCGGCGTGTCATCTTTGGAAGGGGCAGACATGACCACCTTCTTTGCACCCGCTTTGATATGTCCGGCGGCAGATTCCTTGGTAAGGAAAAGACCGGTAGATTCCACGACATATTCTGCTCCGATTTCATCCCATTTCAGATTGGAAGGATCCCGCTCAGCTGTTACACGGATCTCATTTCCATTCACTATCAATTTCCCGTCTTTTACGTCTACTGTCCCGTTAAAACGGCCATGGGTCGAGTCGTATTTCAGCATGTATGCCATGTACTCTACATCTACCAGGTCGTTGATGCCTACCACCTGAAGGTTGGGGCGGTCAACTGCTACGCGAAACACCAGACGACCAATCCGTCCAAAGCCATTAATTGCGATTTTTGTTTTTGACATAATTCTTAATTTTTACTACTTTCAAAAGGAAATACAAATCTACACTTGATTTTTTAGGGTCAAATGGAAATAAACACTACTTTTAACAAATGCTTATTTAATTTTGTGATATCACGGAAAATATTTCAATAAGTCACACAAAACTCTGCCAACTTTATAACCAATATGATCACCCTGATACGGCATAGTGAGAGCCCGCAAGCCGATACCATCGAACGACGGTTGCGGGGCATAGCGGCAGCCTACAAAGTTATCCTCAAGGACATATCGCTCGATACCTACCTGATCGATGATGGCAGTGTATACCAGGGAGAAGGGATTGAAGGATTTCTGGACAGGCAGCAGGATGCATGGAAAATACTGCATTCCGGTTCGTCAGACATGGGGGATATGGGATAGGAGCCGGGATCGAAATCTGCCCGAATCAAAATACAGATGAAAAAATTACATTTTTTTTTTTGAAGGATTTGCAAATAGTAATTGAGGTTCTATATTTGCACACCCAAACGCAAACAGCTGATGAAAATCAGGGTTGCCGACAGGAAATGGTCCGTTCGTCTAGGGGTTAGGACGCCAGGTTTTCATCCTGGTAACAGGGGTTCGATTCCCCTACGGACTACATCTTCAAAGCCAGCCAATCGCTGGCTTTTTTTGTTGGTCAAAACCCATAATTGTGTTCGTTGGTTTTTGTGCGAATGAGTGGCAGGTGAAAAATAAAGCCCGAACCATGCCAGGCGTTGGGTTGGGCTTGCAGTCCCGATTGACTCGAACAAAGGTATAGAATTTTAAGCCGCAAAGTGATATACCCTGCGGCTTATGGGATGATACGCCAATGTGGGCACACATCCCGCAGCTCCGATTAGCTAAGGCAAAGTTATATTTTTAGTTTGGGATTGTTCAGGGTTAATGACCGGGACTTAGCAAATACAAATTGCTGATTATTCGTTGGTTACCAATACAAAAGGATTTGTAATGGTACGCTTGCCAAACCGGTTTAATAATTGCAAGAGGTCGTTTTCATGAATTTCCTCTTTATGTAACTGGCATTTGACTTTCTCGCGGGAAAGGGAAGGTATCCGGGACATAAAAAACGGCCACAATTCTTCGCTCACATATTTTTTATTCACATCCGGAAAGCCAGCTAAAGGTTTAATGCCCTGGGATTCTTTGTATTCTTCGGCGTATTTATACATCCATTTGCCTTTCACATAATCAAGCTGGCCTACTTCCATTCCATCAAGCATTAAACGAAAGGATGCCTCCCGGTTTTGCGCTACACGTACCTTGCGCAGGGTGGATGGATTGAGATATCGTTTGATCTTACATAGCATGTATAACTCCTTTTCCAACAATTCGAAACGCAAATGTAAAGTCACTTGATACCTGCATTTACTGATCCTTCAATGAGGTCGATCTCCTCCTCCGTCAGGCCATACAACTGGTACACCAGCTGGTCGATTTGGGATTCCAATTCAGATGTATCAATTGAATTATTTTCGACTTTAATTTTTATAATATCTTCAACTAATGAACTGATTTTGTCTTCAATATTGTCATTTTTCGAACTTGGGATAGGAAGTTTTTTAAATTCGGCGACTCTTATTTTGGGAAACAAATCATCAAATTCATTTTTCTCATACCGAAACAACCAAATGATAAGTTTGGATGCAAGTATTCCAAGTATGAATTCAGTATTAGTGTTTTCATGAGGTTTTGCTACATAAAGACTTCTATCATTGACAAAATTTTCTTCAATCAACGTGCATATAAATCTACTTCCAATGATTTCTCGAAAAAGTATTCTTTTCCCGTGATAGAACCTTTCTTCTCTCGGGGCAGCTAGCCAGTTCCCATAACTTATATAGTGTTTTTGATCCCATTGATAGAAAAAGGTACTCACATGTTTACCTCTCAGTTCCGGAACAAATGTTGAATCTTTTATATATTCTGCGTGGTATGCTCTAGACTTAATTATTTCCTCGCTTTGACCAGTATACTTATTATAGGGATTAACTCCACGTGTTATCTCAAAACAAGAATCTAGACTAATACTTTTACCTCTAACTTTTTTTAATAGCATTCTTATCTCTGGACTCACCTCAACATCAAAAACATTCCCTTCATTTTCTTTGAAGGACTCAGACTTTACTCTATGCTTTGTAGTGAATTGTTTGTCAATGAATTCCCAAATTAAGATGTCAGTATCCGCTCTAAGGTTTTTCCAAATAAATATTAAGGTATCAACTTGAGCTTCCTCAAAAGCACTCGAAATATTCGGGTTTAAGGATAACATTGAAGTATTATCCAAAACAAACCTTCTTGTTCTAGTCATTTTAAGATTTTTCAACCATGAATTTGGAGTAATTAAAGCAGTGTAATACGAATACTTGTTAATCATATTGGAAAGCTCCATGAATAGTGGGTATAAATCCAATTGATATTCTGCGCAATTATATTTTTCACGAAAATATCCCTGTGCCTGCTTAAAAGCAGATCCAGTGAGATACGGCGGGTTGCCGATCACCACGTCGAACCCCATAAAATTGCCCTGGTCGTCGAGCACTTCGGGAAACTCGAACCGCCACTCGAAGGCGTTTTCGTAGATGCGGTTGTTCTTGATCTCGTCCAGCTCCTGTTCCAGCTTTTGCAGCTCCTTTGTCCGTTTCTCCACACCCTTTTCCCATTCTTTTTTCTTCGCCCCGGTCAGTTCGAAGAGCCCCTGCTGGGTCAGGTTGAAGAGTTCGCCCTTTAGCTTGTTGGCTTTGATCAGCCGCTTGTCTTTTTTCCCGATCTCCGTCACAAACTCCGCCTTGATGCTGTCGATCAGCCGCTCGAATTCACGTTTGTCTTCCTTGCGGGTGGCGTTTTTGTAGCTGTCCACGGCATTGCGGTAGGTATTCACATCCCATCGGATGGCCGAACCCTTGCTTTTTTTCAATGCTTCGGAGATGTCCGAGTCCAGGTCGAACCGACTGATGAGCGAGTTGCCGCACTTGATGTTGATGTCGATGTTGGGCAGGGTCTGCAAGGCCGGAAAGTAGTCATTAGATGCGTACCTCCCCTCTTGAGAGGGGCCGGGGGTGTGTAAGTAATAGGCATTTTTCAGCAATTCGATCCAGAGCCGCAACCGGCATATTTTCACCGAGTTGGGGTTGATGTCCACCCCGAAGAGGCAGTTTTCGATCAGGGTTTGTTTTTCGTGAAAAAGCGTCTCCTGGACTCGCTGCTTCTCTTTGCTGCCTACGGTGTACTGAAAGAGAATGTCATTGTCGTCGGTAATGACCAGTTCGTCGTTTTCGATCGAGATGTCATAGTCGCGGAGGGTTTTGCCTTCTTTGTCCATCAGGATCTTCAACTCCGACTTGATGGCGATGATCTCGTTGAGGGCCGACACCAGGAAGTGGCCAGAACCCACGGCCGGATCACATATTTTGAGGCTGTTGATGAGCTGGTTGGCTTCCTGTTTTGATACCTTGTCACCAATCACGTCATAGAGGCCGTCAAAATCGTGGATGATTGTATCCCCTCGAAATCCCCCACCTGATTGAGGATTTGCCCCCTGAAAGTCCCCTCTTGAGAGGGGATTTAGGGGTGTGTCTTCATACAGCAAATCCGAAGGATCATTCGTTTCGAAACACCGGATATAGGTTCTGATCGTTTCGAGAACCGATGCTTCATGTTTCAATACTTCCTTATCATCAAAGCGCAATACATTTACACCGAGTTCATTGAGACGTACCTCTTTTGCGGCATCCTTTATTTGGGTTTCTTCCCATTGATGGGTGATCCCGTCAATTTCAATTACGAGGTTTAATTCGTGGCAGAAGAAATCAGCTATGAAACGGTCAAGCGGTTTTTGTCTATGAAAATCATATTTACCGTCAAATTTTCCTTTGAGCAATGACCACAAGTGGATTTCACTTTTTGTGCTATTGTTCCGGAGTTACCTTGCTTTTTCTTTCAGGTAGGGCTTGTAGGGGATGATGGTTCGTTTTGACACACCCCCAGCCCCTCTCAAGAGGGGAGACACACCCACTCCTGATTTTTTGAGTAGGTGGTCGTTAAACTTCTGCACCACTGCGAGGCGGATCGTTTCCCGGCACATGTACATGGTGATAAACCCGGGCGTATAGAAGGAGCGGTCTTTGTAGCCATTGATCTTTTCAAAGATCAGCCCCAGTACCGAGGCATTGATCAGCGATTTGCTTTCCTCTTGTATGTCTTCATTGCCCTCGCTGCTAAAGTCATAGGCTTCCAAAAATTCGAACAGGTAGGCAAGCGTATCTTTTGAACCGCTAGCCGGTTTCCCTTGTCGTTTTTCAGTACGGTCTGGCTGTAGAGTTTGAGGGTTTGGTTGTTGTCCAGATTGGCCGTGAAACAAACCTTTCGTTCCAGTTCTGTCGGTTCGAAGAGTGAGCTGTTGAGGTAAGGGTCGAGCCTGTATTTATCCTTTATCTTATCTGTTCTTTCGTCTTGCTTTCGGGCCAGTACATCAAAAAATAAATGGTCGAGCTCGTCCTAGTTGGGTACGGTTTTACTGTTGAGAAAACTAAAGCCAGCATCTCCTTTGTGGTAGGTCTTTAGCTGGGATTCGAGCAGTTTCAAAAATAGTATCCGGTTGATCCACGTGATACAGAGTTCCAGGGATACTGCGTATAATTGTTCGGAGTGTGAAGCACCATACTGTGTGGGTTTATCGAGTTCAAATAGCCGGTTCCTGCCGTCGATAATGGTGATGACGTTTTTGAGCAATGAACCTTCATCGCGTTTACCTTTTTCTTTACGCCGGATCACTTTTTTGCCACCATCTTTTACTTCTTCCAGGCCGATGATGTGCAGCAATTCGAAATAGAACTGTTTGTTTAGGCTGTTGCTGTCATTGGCAAAAGGCTGCTTTAATAAGTGGGTAGGGGAAAGAAGCTTGTACAAACCGATCAGGTTGCGGCTGTCGGCTTCCTTTTTCAGCTCTTTGTCGTATTCCCGGATATCAAACCAGGTATAGGTGAGTTTGTCCAGGGCTGCTTCGATGGCCGGGGTGGCTATTTCATTATAAAAGAGGTCTGTAGTGGAACTGTCCTTTTGGCCGGTGGCCCATTCTGTGTAGGCTTTCCTTAGTTTTTTGTTGTCGTAAAAATGGTGGTAAAATTCCGTGGCATCAAAAATGAACCACTCATAGATATTGGTGACAATCAGGTGTTTGATTTTATTGTTGTCTTTATCGACACGCTCCCGTAAATAATAAAGCACCAATTCCTGTAAGGCTTTTGCGTTCAGTTTTTCCTTTTGGATCATTTCGCCTTTGTTGCCGGGATTCTTTACTTCCAGCAACACGCCCACCGTGCTTTTGGTGGTTTTGTCATTGTAGATGACCATGTCAGCCCGATCTTTGGTGTTGATAGCATGGCGTCCCAGGTACCAGGTATTGTCTAAAAAACGGATCAGGTCATTTTTGAGGTGTTCTTCACTTTCCTGTTCATTCAGTTCGTGCAGGAGGGTGCTCAGGTTTTTCCGAAATTGTTAAATTTCAGCCCGTTCTACCTTTTGTTGGCGATAGGCTTTGTTTAATGCTTTCTGTGGAGTGAGTAGTTTATCTGACATCAGGTCTGTTCCGGAAAAATCGACCATAAGTTAAAACATATCCGTTTTCTGTGGTGAAAATTTGACATTAATTTTCTGCAAAACAGAAGCCACAAAAAAAGAACAATCATTATCCTAATGTTACATTAGGTCTTGAAGATTTGTATGAAAAAGGTACAGATCGAAGAGGAAAAAAAATGGCTTGACACAGGCTAATTCGCGTGAAAGAATCAGGGGCACACATCCCGCAGCTCCGATTAGCTAAGGCAAAGTTGCCATTTTCAATTCGAATTGTTTTTGCTTTTACTATTCATGTAAAGAAAAGCGGTGATTGCTTTTTGATAAAAAAAGGCACCCGCATCAGCGGGCACCTCTATCCAAATGAACTGCAACTATTTTCAACTACAGGTGGTATGCCCGCAACTTTTGCATTTAAGGCACCCCTCTTCAAATACCAGTCCTTGTTCATCGTGGCACGCCGGGCAAAAATGATCCTTGCTACGTGTGCCGTTGGGAATAAAGTGTTTCAATGCTCGCTGTACACCGTTTTTCCAGGTGTTGATGTAGTCCTTGTCGAGGTTGAGGTTGTCGATCAGGTGTACCACGTCTACCAGCGGCATGCCATGTCGCAAAATGCCCGAGATCAGTTTGGCATAGTTCCAGTATTCCTGGGTAAAAGATCGTGACAATCCCTCGATCGTGACGTTGTACCCCTGGCTATCCACGTAACGAAAATCGTAGCGTGATTTGTTGTTTTTGTCACGCGACTTGATGATCCATCCGTTATTGACGTAGGGGGGCAGGGCAAAGGCATCCTCTGCCCGTCCGGTAAAGATCTCGTAGGGTTTGCCATTGAGCATACCGACAAAGGCCATCCAGTTTTTGTCTTCATTTTTGAAAATAACCACTTTGGCTTCCAGTTCTACCGGACGCCTGGGTGCTGTGGTCTCAATGATCTGATCGGGAAGGGTTTCCTTTTTGTCGTTGCTCACCAGTACGCCTGCACGTGAGCCATCGCGATAGACGGTGAGGCCCTTAAGGCCGGAACGCCAGGCCTGCATATAAATGGCATTCACCGTAGATACGGCCGTGTCTTCGGGCAGGTTGATGGTGGAGCTGATGGAATGGGTCACGTATTTCTGGATTACCGACTGGATCTCGATGCGTTTGGCCCAGTCGATTTCCGGGGCTGTCGAGCCTATGTATGGGTTTTCCCCGTATTTTTTTTCCGGGTACATTTCCATCCATTGTTTTAGCTTGGGGTGGTAGACTTCAAATTCTTCCCAGGAGTCGCCCATTTCGTCCTTAAACACCTTTTTTGCATCGTTGTTTTCCGTCACCTTGCGGCGCCGTATGTAGGACAACATAAAGACGGGCTCTATGCCCGAGGAGGTTTGTGCCAGCAAGCTCACAGTGCCGGTTGGTGCCACCGTGGAGATGGAGATATTTCTCCGGCCGTATTTGATCATACGGTGGTATACATCGGGAAGTACCTGCTTCATGTGTTGGATAAATTCGGATTGTTCCTCGATGGAAGCATCATAAGCCGGGAATTTGCCCCGCTCAATAGCCAGGTCGATGGAACTGTCAAATTCAGCCTCGCATTTTTTCTTCATCATTTCGTCGATAAACATAATGGCAGCGTCACTGTCAAATTTGAGGCCCATGGCGGCCAGTACGTCGGCTAGGGCGGTAAAGCCCAGACCGGTACGTCGGCCTTTTTGTCCATTTTCGTATAACTGGTGCCAGGTAGCCAGTTCGGTACGTTTGATGGTGTCAGGTTCGGGGTCGGACTGGATTTTTTCAATAATCCGCTCGACGGATTCCAGTTCCAGCGTCACCAGGTCATCCATCAGGCGCATGGCCTCGTATGTTACTTCATAAAACAGGTTGAAGTCAAATTCAGCCTCGGATGTAAAGGGTTTTTTTACAAAACTAGAAAGGTTCAATGCCATCAGGCGACAGGAATCGCCCCCCTGCATGGCAATTTCGGAGCAGGGGTTGGTACTGGCATTTTCAAATTCCGGGTAGACCGACGAGGTGGAGTACCAGTGCTGGCGGTCCCAGAATATTATGCCCGGCTCGGCCGATTTGTGGGCCGCCTGTATGATTTTGCCCCATAGCTCACGGGCATCTACCTGGCGTACAACCGATGGGTTGGGACTGTTCAGTGGCCAGCGTTGTTCGAACGGCCGGTCTTCGTCCACGGCTTTCATAAAGTCATCGGTGAGCCGAACAGAAATATTGGCACCGGTTACTTTTTTGAGGTCTTGTTTGGCATGGATGAAATCTTCGGCATCGGGGTGGGTAATGTCCATGGTGAGCATCAAGGCCCCCCGACGGCCATTTTGGCTTACTTCGCGAGTGGTATTTGAAAACCGCTCCATAAAAGATACTACACCACTTGACGATCCGGCGGCATTACGGACGGCCATCCCCCTGGGTCGGAGGGTGGAAATATCGAACCCGACACCACATCGGCGTTTGCATAGCTGTGCCAGTTGCTGGTCGGTATGGAAAATGCCTCCGTATGAATCAACAGGCGCATTAATTACCACACAGTTAGACAAGGAACCGATCATGTACGGATTGCCGAGTAACGCCATTACACTTCCCTGAGGCACCACATACCTGAAGCGGTCAAAGAGATTGAAGATGACCTGTTCGGTGAGGTGTTTTCGCCGTTTGCCATAGGATGACAATCCTCGTGGCCGGGTGTCCGGAATGTAATAGCTTTCGGCACGGTAAAACTCAGCGGCCATACGCCGGTGCATATCGGCCGGTGACTTTTCGATTAGCTGCCCTTCGGCATCTCGCAGGCAATACTTATTGATCCAGGTGGTGGCGGCCAGTTCGTCGCCAGCAAAGTAGTTTACCGATTCGGCCAGGACTTCCTGCCTGGTGAAGGTTTTTTTAGAGGTTTTGGTTGCAAGCATTCAAATGGATTATTTATATACAAAAGAGTCTTTTATCTTAAATAACAAT
>JAOUOM010000427.1 GCA_029880385.1 Cyclobacteriaceae bacterium
GGACCTGCCCGATTTTTTACCCTCCCGGAATTCTTCGACCAATACCGCAAACACATACAATCCCGGAGAAGCCGGTGTCACGGTAAGCAAGCCATTTGACAAAATACCCAGGGGCGGGGTGCCGGGGATCATTGTGTCGACGCTATAGCCCTGCGAAGTGATAAACGAAACAGGCAAGTGGGGCTTTGGCTGCGGGATCGGCACGGCAACAACCGCCGATGAATTGAGTGGGGAAGTCAGGGTATAGGCGA
This sequence comes from Cyclobacteriaceae bacterium, assembly GCA_029880385.1. Taxonomy (GTDB): domain Bacteria; phylum Bacteroidota; class Bacteroidia; order Cytophagales; family Cyclobacteriaceae; genus JAOUOM01. The sequence goes on from JAOUOM010000427.1 coordinate 252, forward strand.
GCGAATCCCCATCACGGTCGGTACCCGTAAATTCCACGTAGTAAAATTGATCAATACATGCATAATCACTTAGCGGCGTGAACAATTCCGGGGATGAGTTGATAAATGGCGTGCCGTCTTTCCAAAGTGGCGGTATTTCAGAAACATATTTCATTCCCGTCCCCAGCGGGTTGACAATGTTGATAATGTTCAGGTTTCGGCAGCAACGTTCCCACACCAGGTAATAACCTTCGGGATCGGCATAGTCTTCGGGATTGAGCACGATATCACCCGTCCAGAGGACCCGGCTGGTACGCAGTTGTGCGATGGCGCATGCCTGGTTGGTATAAAACACTTCCTGTTCGGAATGAAAATTGATCCGGTGCGTAGACACTACCTCATGGGTACGGTTGCTATAGATATACACCTCCACCGATGCTTCGGGACCGGGATTTTCCGATTGAGCCTTATCAAAATACTGAATGACATTGATACGATAAAGCCCGTCCGACAGGGTGATAAACTCAATTTCTCCTCCCACTATGTGGTTGGCTTTGAGCATATATCCCATGAACAGTAACAGCAGAAACCCAATACTTTTAAATCCCATAGTGAAAAAATATAGAAATCAAACCAATGGCCGTTCCTTCCTGGTAAAACTAATGGAAAGACAACACAACAACTGAAAACCCGCACCTTCTTTTCATCATTCGTGCACAAGACAACCCCCGGGACAAATCCGTTGAAACGGGCCCAGGCACAATTACCATTTATCCAAAACCCATGGCCATACTACCGTGAGATCAGCGGGACTTTTGTATCTTTTGGCGATCAATCCTCTCACAATTTTTGCCCTTTTATGAAAAAGTCAACGCCCTCACTAATCCTGCTGCTTTTTGTGTTTTCATTTTGTACACCCAAAAACGACCTGGAAACCACCTTTGATACCCAATACGGCGATTTGGCCAGCCAACAAAAGCCGGGCTTTGCCATAGGGGTAATCCACCAGGGAGAAATACGCCTGAGCAAGGGGTACGGTCTCGCCAATCTTGCCTACCAGGTGCCGTTTACCGACACAACTGTTTCAGACCTGGGGAGCGTATCAAAACAGCTCACCACTTTTGCCCTCTGCCTGCTGGAAGAGCAGGGAAAGCTATCGCTGAATGACACAATCCGGACCTACCTCCCCTATTTGCCTGCATTTGGCGACAGCCTGACCCTTCACCATCTGGCCCGGCATACCAGCGGCCTGCCCGACGTATATGCGTTGCTGAGCCTGCGGGGCATGGCTGATGGCGATTATGTATCGCAGCAATTTGCCCCCCGTTTTTCCTCGAAAATCCGTTCATTGGGTTTTTTGCCCGGCTCCCAACACATGTACAGCAATACGGGCTATATGCTGCTGGCCGAAATCATGGGTGTGGCCAGCGGACAGTCCTTTGAAGCATATATGCAGCAGGCACTGTTCCAGCCGCTCGGCATGTCCCATACTTTCATTATGGATCGTCAGGGTGAGGTTTTCAAAAACGTGGCCTCCAGCTACCTGGCCACCGATGAAGGTTATGTGGAAATCTACGACAATAGTACGGTACAGGGTGCCGGCGGGGTATATAGTACCATCCCGGACATGCTCCGGTGGCTGGAGAATTTCAGGAATGAAACAATCGGTTCACCTGCCACACACCAACAAATGAAAGAAAAAACAGTATTGACCGGTGGCGACACCATTTCCTACGCCCTGGGTATCACGGTCGACCAGTACCGGGGACAGGACAGGATTACCCACAATGGCTCCAGTGCAGGGTACCGAAGCAAACTCTCCTATTATCCCGAGTTGAAACTTGGCCTGATCATCAAGAGCAACACACCCGAAATCGGCTATCAGGAATTCATGAAAATGGAAAACACGGTACTGGAAGCACTGGTACCCGGCCTATCCCCACTCAAGGCACCGGATGCCCCGACCGAAACCACAGATTGGATGCCGGAAAACCTACAGGTAGCTGAAGGCTTGTATTACAACAAAGACCTGGAGCTGACCCTTACCCTCACGGCAAAAGACGGGCTATTGGTGGAAACCTACACACAGTCATTGGGTATCCTCTCCCCCGTATCCGAAAATAGCTTCAGCAACGGCTTCCTTACCCTCGAATTTATGCAGGGTCAACCGGGAACCCCCGTCAGTTTCACCCTGTCTACGCCACGTGCGCTGAATTTCAGGTTTACAAAAATGGATGAGTGAACCTATTTTTTAAAATATGCGTCCAGCGTGGCGTCCATTCCGTTCTTGTCAGGGAAAAGCGGGGAAAGTGATGGTTGGCCGGGAAAGTTTTCGACGTGCAAGGTCTGGGTAGGGAATGCAAAATGCACACCCAGTTGTTTGGCAAAACGAATGATTTCCAGGAGTACTTCATGCCGTGCCTTCAGCTCTGCCGTCCAGTCCGGCACTTCAAAGAAAATGTAGAACATAATGTTAAGTGATGAAGGGCCCAGGTCGTTGAGGAAAACATTGTAATAATCCTTGCGCGTATCGGGGTGGCTGAGCACAATTTTGCGCAGGCCTTCCACAAACCCATCGATCAGTTCGGGCGGTGTATCGTACGTAATGGCAATTTGTGTAAAAAAGCGACGGTATTGCCTCAGCCCATGGTTGTCGATCAGGCTGTCAGCCATTTTGCCATTCGGTACGTACATGACCGAATTGCGGAACGTCCGTACCCGCGATGAACGAAAGCCTACCTCCTCGACCGTTCCGTCAATATCGCCGGAAGTGATCCAATCGCCAATCTGAAACGGCTTGTCGATAAAAATCATCAATGACCCAAAGAAATTTTTGATGGTATCCTGTGCTGCCAGGGCAAATGCAAGACCTCCGATAGACAAACCGGTCAGGAGTGGGATG
>JAOUOM010000019.1 GCA_029880385.1 Cyclobacteriaceae bacterium
ATTACCGGGATACCAAAAGCAAAATAATCAAACAACTTGAGCGGGACGGTCAGGTATTGATTGAAAAATGTATTGTGGAGAGGTAAAAGCCCGACCTGCGCCGAATGCAAGTACCCGGCCAGCTCGTTCTTATCTATCCAGCCGGTGATTTTTACATTTGCCGGCAGCACACCTTCCGGAAACCTTCGCGGAAAACCTGTCACTTCCTCGTGTGTTTTTCCTCCGATGATCAACCATTCAACATCCTTTCCGAGCAATGGGATCAATTTTACAATCCGGTCTATGCCCAAACGTTCATTGAGTGAGCCCACATACACGATCCTTTTTTTCCGAACACCCCCATGACGTTCCACCCGGGGTGCCCCGGTCCTGAAAACCCCAATTGGCACCTGAAGGTAGTTGTTATACAATTTTTTTTGCTCCTGGTTCAAACAAACCAGACCATCCAGTCTGCGAAAGTATTTTTGTTCAATCCCGGACTTTGTCCGCCGCTTGTCCGGGTTGATGTCTGTACGTAGCGACAGGTCATAAAAAAAATCATGGGTCTCAAAAAAATATTTATGCCTTCTGTTTTTCCACAGCATAAGATACAGCAGTGCTTTGTGTGAACGCGTCAGGATCACCGAGGATGTTGATGTTTTCCGGACATACCAACCGGCCCGGAGGTAAAACCACAAATGGCTTTTTCCCCTGACAGCTATGACCGTAAGATTGTCCGGCCAACTTGTTAAACCAAATTTCCGACGGATGAGCATCTGGCCATTTTCGTTTGAACGATTCATCACGATCAATGTGACGGCTGCCCCGGCATGGGCCAGGCTCAGCGCGTTATTGATCACAAAGGTGGCCGAAGTGTCGTTGGCTGCCAGGTCAGTTGTATGGATGTAGATCAGGTTTGTCATAAAAAAAGACCGTCAATTTGACGGCCTTCAAGTTAATGGTTTCTGTTAATTAATACCTGTAATACTCAGGTTTGAAAGGACCCTCAACGGTCACACCAATGTATTTTGCCTGTTCTTCGGTCAAAACATCCAGCTCCACACCAATTTTCTCAAGATGCAGGGCCGCCACTTTTTCGTCCAGATGCTTGGGAAGTGTATAAACCGCATTTTCATAGTTAGCGGCATTGTTCCACAACTCAATTTGCGCCAGGGTCTGGTTTGTAAATGAATTGGACATCACAAAGGAAGGGTGACCAGTCGCCACACCAAGATTGACCAAACGGCCTTCCGCAAGGAGAATCACGTCTTTGCCTTTAATGGTATACATGTCTACCTGTGGCTTGATCTCTATTTTCGACTGACCGTGGTTTTTATTAAGCCATGCCATGTCGATTTCATTGTCAAAATGACCGATGTTGCAAACGATCGCCTTGTCTTTCATGGCCATAAAATGCTCGGCCCTGATGATATCCTTATTTCCGGTAGCCGTTACAATTATATCTGCACGTGGGACGGCATTTTCCATTTTCTTTACTTCAAAGCCATCCATAGCTGCCTGTAACGCACAAATCGGATCTATTTCTGTCACGATAACGCGTACTCCTGCCCCACGTAACGAAGCGGCAGAACCTTTTCCTACATCACCATAGCCAGCCACTACGGCTACTTTGCCAGCCAACATGATATCGGTACCCCGTCGGATCGCATCTACCAGCGATTCCTTACAGCCGTATTTGTTGTCAAATTTTGATTTTGTGACCGAATCGTTCACGTTAATGGCGGGCATAGGCAAGGTCCCGTTTTTCATACGCTCATACAATCGGTGGACACCCGTTGTAGTTTCTTCGGACAGTCCTTTGATATCAGCCACCAGTTGTGGGTAATCGTCCAATACCATATTGGTCAGGTCGCCACCATCATCCAGAATCATGTTTAGGGGCTTACCGTCAGGAAATGCATGCAAGGTTTGTTCGATACACCAGTTAAATTCTTCTTCATTCATGCCTTTCCAGGCAAAAACAGGTATGCCGGCCTTGGCAATGGCTGCTGCTGCATGATCTTGTGTCGAAAAAATATTGCATGAAGACCAGGTTACTTCAGCTCCCAATGCAACCAGTGTTTCGATCAATACAGCTGTTTGAATCGTCATATGCAAGCATCCGGCGATGCGGGCACCTTTGAGTGGCTGGCTGGGGCCATATTCTTGTCTCAACGCCATTAATCCCGGCATTTCTGCCTCGGCCAATCGTATTTCCTTACGTCCCCAGTCTGCCAGGGCGATATCCTTTACTTTGTAATTCACTTTTTCTTCCGTCATTGCTTAACTTTTCAACCGGCAAAGGTAAAAAAAATATGTACCTATCGAATGAAGATCAACTCTTTTATGGTGTAACATACGGTTCTGTCATGTTTTTCGATAACCAGGCACCCTTTTTCGTCAATCCCCCGCAATGTTCCACTAAATTCCCCTCCTGCATCACGAAAAACCCGCCGCTCGTCTTTCCAGCGGAGGTGCTGGTGGTAATAGGCATATAGTTCGTGTTCATTTCCGTCCTTGAGTACCGCATACCATTTTTCCAGTAGCAAAAGCACCTGCTCCAGTACTTCGTCACGAATCACCTGCTGGCCGGTTTCATTCCACAATGAGGTCGCCTGTACATCTCCGAAATCCCGCTGGTTCAGGTTTACACCCATTCCCAAGACGGCATATTCCATGCGGTGCCCCATCAAACTGGACTCGCACAATATACCTGCAGCCTTACGGTTGTTTAGATAAATATCGTTTGGCCATTTGATCTCCACTTTGTCAACCTGCCAATGTGCTAACGCCTGGTGAAGGGCATTGGCTGTCATGAGGGTGAGCAAGTACTGGCGATCCAGCGGCAGAAAGGAAGGTTTGATCAAAAGGGAAAACAACAGGTTTTTCCCTGGCTCACTGACCCACGAGCTTCCGCGCTGGCCTTTGCCGTGACTTTGATAATCCGCGACTACCACATGACCTTCTTTTGCCATTTTTTGCCGTGCCAATTGGAGCAAAAAATCATTGGTGGAATGACAATCTGGCAGATAATCGATATTTTTCCCTGCAAAGAGGGTTTTGGCAAAGAATTTATGCAATGTTTATTTTGTAGTTTTGGGGTAAAATTAGGAAACAAGATTAAATGCTGAACAAGAATGATGAAGCTTTCACGAGCCAGCAAATGAGTGAGTTTGTGGTTCAGGGAATGCTAGAGAAGAAAGCTTCGGATGTCGTAGTACTAGACTTACGGGGGATCAAACATGCCATAGCCGACTATTTTGTGATCTGTTCAGGTAATTCTGACACACAAATTGAAGCCATATCAGACTCCATCGAAGAGCAGGTAAGAAAATCATCCAAGCAAAAACCCTGGAAACGGGAGGGTTTTCAGAACAGGGAATGGATACTCATCGATTATGTGGATGTAGTGGCTCATGTTTTTACAGAAGAAAAAAGGGCTTTTTATGGACTGGAAGATTTATGGGCAGATGCCAAAATCACATTAATCCAGGATTAACCGAACTAATCACAGTTATCAACGTTTTAGAATAGATTATTTTTTATCGTAAAAAAAGATAAATGGCAGATAAACCAAGACAAAACAAAAATATGATGGGAACACCCGGTCGAAACAACTACCAGATGTGGGTTCTCATCGTAATCATTGCCACCATATTTGGGTACACCTATCTAAGCAAAAGCAATACCGCCATAGAAATCTCAGACAGGAAGTTTGAGCAGATGATGATGAGCAATGACGTGAAACGTGTCGTAATCATCAAGAACAAGGATATTGTAGAGGTGACACTCAAAGAAGAGGCCTTGCAGAACTCAAAATACAAGCTTCAGCTGGAAAACCAGCCCTTTGCCACCTCCCCCATCACCGGGCCACATTTTTATTTCAAAATACTGGATTCCAACATCTTCAACGAAGACTTCAAACGTATCAATTCGAAGCTTCCCGAAGAGCAAAAAATCGGATTGGAAGTAGATGAAAAATCGGATTTTTCTGATTTTATTTTTACCTACGGGTTTTTCTTCCTCCTCATATTTGGTTTTTGGTTTTTGATGCGCCGCATGACAGGTGGTGGCGGACCCGGCGGCCAAATTTTCAATATTGGAAAATCCCGGGCCGCTCTATTCGATGCTGAAAATAAGGTGAAAATCACCTTTAAGGATGTTGCGGGACTGGATGAGGCCAAAGAAGAAATCCGGGAGATTGTTGAATTCCTGAAAAATCCGGGAAAATTCACCAAACTAGGAGGCAAAATACCAAAAGGTGCCCTGCTTGTAGGCCCTCCGGGCACAGGCAAAACCCTTCTGGCAAAAGCCGTCGCCGGCGAAGCTGCCGTGCCTTTCTTTACCCTCTCTGGTTCTGATTTTGTAGAAATGTTTGTGGGCGTAGGTGCTGCACGTGTACGGGATCTATTTAAACAAGCCAAAGAAAAGGCTCCATGTATCGTTTTTATAGACGAAATTGATGCCATCGGTCGTTCGCGCGGACGTGGCCAAATGCCCGGATCCAACGACGAAAGGGAAAATACACTTAACTCCCTCCTGGTCGAAATGGACGGTTTTGCCACCGATGCAGGTGTCATCATACTCGCTGCTACCAACCGCCCCGATGTGCTCGATACAGCCCTTATGAGACCCGGTCGCTTTGACAGGCAGATCAGTATTGACAAACCTGACATTGTCGGCAGGGAAGCGATCTTCAAAGTTCATCTCCAGCCCATCAAAACAAACGAAGAAGTAGACGCGAAAAAATTATCGGCACAAACTCCCGGCTTTGCAGGTGCGGAAATTGCCAATGTATGCAACGAAGCTGCCCTAATTGCAGCGCGACGCAACAAAGACAAGGTAGACATGAATGATTTCCAGGATGCCATTGACCGTGTCATTGGTGGACTGGAGAAGAAAAGCAAGATCATTTCGCCCGAAGAAAAGAAAATCGTGGCCTATCACGAGGCGGGCCATGCCATTGCCGGCTGGTACCTCGAACATGCCGACCCATTGGTAAAAGTAAGCATCGTACCACGAGGTGTGGCCGCACTTGGTTATGCCCAATACCTGCCCAAAGAGCAATTCCTCTACCAGACCGAACAATTGATTGATCAAATGTGCATGGCTCTTGGCGGACGTGCAGCTGAAGAATTGATATTTAATAAAATATCCACCGGTGCACTCAGCGATCTGGAGCGTATCACAAAACTGGCCTACTCCATCGTCACGGTCTATGGCATGAATGACAAAATTGGGAATCTGTCCTTTTACGACTCAAAACAGTCCGAATACAATTTCACCAAACCGTATTCGGAAGCAACAGCCCAATTGATAGACCAGGAAGTCAAGCAATTGATAGACGATGCGTATCAGCGTACCATTAATTTATTGAAAGATAAAAAGGAACAGTTGGAGATCATTGCCGGTGAACTGCTCGACAAAGAAATTATATTCCAGAACGATCTGGAGCGGTTGATTGGAAAACGACCCTTTGAACGACAAACCACCTATCAGGAATTTACCAACCGTCAGGACAAGGAAGAAAAAGAACCTACCACTGATTCCCAACTGGAAGACATCAAAAAAGCCGTGAAGGAAGATGTGGAAAAAGAAGAACAAAATCAGACAGAAGTAAACGAAAAAGCCGGGTAATACCGGTTTTTTTTTCTGCCGTAACCCTCCTGCTGAAAAAATCAGCTTTTATTCTAGCCGTTCTTTTGTTCGGATCATTATCTTTCAGCTCCTAACACCCCTGGCTGAAATAGCAGGAACCGCTATATTTTTGCTTCTATGAAGAAACTTTCAATCCCCGTAGTGCCCGGTCGCAGGATTTATTTTGCCAGCGATTTTCATTTGGGTGCACCCGATCGCATGCAAAGCCTTGAACGGGAACGAAAGATCATCCGCTGGCTGGATCAGGTAAAAAAAGACGCCGCAGCCATTTTTTTGGTCGGTGATATATTTGATTTCTGGTTCGAATACCCCCATGTGATCCCCAAAGGCTTTATACGGTTTCAGGGCAAATTGGCTGAAATCAGGGACATGGGGATTCCTCTGTATTTTTTTCATGGAAATCACGACATGTGGATGTTTGACTATTTTCAAAAAGAACTGGACATCCCCATTTACCGTGATTCATTGATACTGGAAACAGGTTCCCATCGACTCTTTATCGCCCACGGAGATGGGTTGGGCCCCGGTGACCACACATACAAGTTGCTGAAAAAAATCTTTCGAAGCCCGTTGGCACAATGGGCCTTTAAGTGGCTCCATCCCTCGCTGGGCATGGCCCTGGCCAATAGCTGGTCAGCAAAAAGCAGGATTGCCAATGACATAAAGGGCCATGACTATGACGAATCAAGCGAATGGCTGCTTGATTTTTGCAGAGAAATGGAAATCAAGGATCACCATGACTATTATATTTTCGGTCATCGCCACCTACCCCTCGAAATCGAGGTAAGCCCTGCCAGCCAATACATAAACCTTGGCGAATGGGTGCTTGCCTGCACCTATGCTGCCTATGATGGCAAAACCGTAAACCTGCTCAAATTTGAAGGCTAGCCTGCTATCGGTCCTGTTCTGTCTGGCAATCCCGGTAGCAGCCCAGCACTGGGAGCTGGTGGATTCAATGAAAGTGAACCTTCGCATCACGGCTGTGTCTGTTGATCCGCAAAGCCAGCTTTATTTAGGCTGCGAAAATGGTGAAATAGTGGTTTTTGATGCCGGGGGAAATGAAAAAAACCGCTATCTGTTCCCTGGCATGGGTGTCCCCAGCCTGATTGATGCCTGGAACCCGCTGCGGCCCTTTGTCTTTTTTCAGGATACCCAACAGTATCTATATCTGGATCGATTTACCGTAAATCCCAGGGTTTATTCTTTTAAAACCATGGGCACTACTTTCGTCTCACTGGCTGCCCCGGGCATGGACAACAGCCTTTGGACGCTGCAACTGCCCGGGTTTGAGTTAAAAAAAAGGGATCAGACAACCCTAAGCGAAATTCTAAACATCCCACTACGCAACACACGCCAAGTATCGCAAATAAGCCAATTCAAAAGCTACCGCAACCTCCTGATCCTTACCGATCTTCAACTTGGTTTGCTGCTGTATGACCAGTTTGGCAATGTGTTGCGTTCCCACCCGGATGTACGCTCATCCCATATTCAGGTATATCAGGACAGTATCTATGCATATGATGGCACAACCCTGTATATAGTGCCTGCCTTTGAAAACAAAAAAAGGGAAGCGATACCTGCGCCAACCGGATACAATTATGCGCTGGCAATGCCCGGTTATTTCCTTTTTATTGGTGAGCAGCAGGTTGACCGCTACATATTGCGATAAAGGTCCAGGATTTTTTTTCGGAACACAATGCTATACCTGGCATTTACCAGTTGCATTTCGGCCTGGTTTTTATTGTTTAGGCTTTCCAAAAATGTATAGAAATCCGTATTTCCAGTCTCAAACCTCGTTTTCATAAAATGATAGGATTGCTCCATTGATTCCATGTTTTCACGGGCAGTACGGTAGGCCTGTTGTGCCGAAATCAGGTCAAGGTATAGTTTCTGGACGGTGTTTGTCATGGCAAGTGTTGCCTGCTTCACATCCAGCTCGGCATTTTCCAGTTGCAGCTTTGCCGTCTGGATGCCCGTTTGGGTTCGCAGCTGGGTAAACAACGGTATGCTCACCGACAGCTCTACGTATTTGTAATTATTGTAATCCATCTGGCTCATATAAGGGGCCTTTTCGACCACAAATCCTTTGTATGGATTTGCTGCCCCCTGCGAAGAATACCGGGATCCATATTGACCATAAAAATTTATGGAAGGATACCGGGCCGAACGTCTCCGCTTGTATTGAAAATAGGCCGCCTCCTTCGTTGCCAGGGCTCCTTGCAAAGCCGGCGAATACGCCATGCATGCCGACAATAACTCGGAATAAGTCAGTTCATTGGTCAGCAGGTCACGTTCATCAATTTCGAAGGGCTCAATATCATAGGATTTGTCCACATCCATCTGAAGCAATTGAATCAGTTGCAGTAGGTCACTTTGTAATTGGTTCCGGCTATTGACCAGGTTAAGTCTTTCATTGGCCACTTGAGACCGAAAGCGATACACCGTCTCCATGTTGCCAACTCCCACAGACTCGCGCTTGACTTCCCGTGTCAATTGTGCCTCCAGTAACTCGAGCCTTCGTTCCGAAATTTTCAAATTCTCCTTGTCCATGATCACCGACAGGTAGGCCGTCATCACACTGGATTTGGTGGACAGGCGTACATTATCCATCTCGTGCAGGGATGCGGCATAGCTATATTGGGTAGCCTTTAGTAAATGATGGTTTGCAAATCCATTAAACAACAACAGGGATGAATTGATATTTGGATTGGATCCATACTGTTCGGTTACCTGCTTTGCGGCAATATTGTCCCAAAATGTACCGAACAAAAGATTGTAATTCCATCGGGCATTCAAATCCGGCAGGAAATTGGCCATCGCCTGCATTTTGGTCGCCCGTGCGATCAAAGCATTGTTTCCGGCACGCTGAAGTGGCAGGTTATTGGCCAATGCCGTGGTGAGGCAATCATCCAGTGACAGGATCCGTACATCATCCGCCGGCTGTGCCATTACAGCCGTTACCAGGCCCATTGAAAACAACCAAAAAACTATCTTTTTCATGTGATATCGTTGAAAACTAACGTATAAGCCACGTCCATCCATCCTGCTTGACAGACTTCATGGCATCCCTGTCCATCAAACCAGTGCACTCTCGTGCGAATTGATGTTTTCGGATACGATCTGACCGTCGAATAAATGAATGATACGATGGGCGTACTCTGCGTCGATAGGTGAATGGGTCACCATAACAACCGTTGTGCCTGTTTCATTAAGTTCCGTGAGCAGGTTCATCACTTCCTGTCCATTGGATGAATCCAGGTTACCGGTCGGCTCATCCGCAAGGATCAGTTTGGGTTTGGCCACCACAGCCCGTGAAATGGCCACACGCTGCTGCTGTCCTCCCGAAAGCTGCTGGGGAAAATGATTGCGACGGTGCATTATTTTCATCTGTTCCATCACTTCTTCCACGCGTTTCTTGCGTTCTGAGGCAGAGTATTTCAGGTAGATCAGGGGCAATTCAATATTCTCAAATACGGTCAGCTCATCAATCAGGTTAAAACTCTGAAACACGAACCCGATATTGGCTTTTCGCAAGTCCGCTCGTTTTCTTTCATTGTAACCCGAAATTTCCAGTTCATTAAAATAAAAATCGCCTTCCGATGGATTGTCCAGCAATCCGACGATATTTAGCAAGGTAGATTTCCCACAACCTGATGGACCCATAATGGCGACAAATTCACCGGTTTTCACTTCCATATTTACCCCTGCCAGGGCCGTTGTTTCGATTTCGTCGGTGTAATAGAATTTCTTAAGCCCACTTGTTTTGATCAGTACTTTTGTGTTTTCCATTTTGATATTGTTTTATTATTTAAATACTAAACGATCTTTGTCTTCATAGCCATCATAGGAAGAGACAACTACTTTTTCCCCTGGTTGTACCCCTTCCAGAACTTCGTAAAACCGGGGGTTTTGCCTGCCCAGTCGAATCTCCCTGCGCACGGCGTACGAACCATCCTCACTCACCACAAATATCCAGTTGCCCCCGGTGGTCTGATAAAAACTCCCTCTCGGAATTTGAACGGCCGTAATATTTTCACTCAACTGAAGACGGATCTGAAGCGTCTGTCCTCTGCGGATTCCCTGGGGAATCGTATCGGTAAAAACCATATCCACGGCAAACAGTCCCCCCTGGACTTCCGGATAAATTTTCCGAATGACCAACTCGTAATTTTTACCATCAAAATCAAAGGTGCCATTCAGCCCTTCGTAAATACGGGCAATGTAATGTTCATCGATGGCCGCCCGTACTTTAATCCCGTTCAGGTCATCAATTTGCCCAATGTTCTGGCCCGGGGCAATCGACTCCCCTACCTCCACACTTACCGTTGACAACTGACCCGAAATGGGTGCTTTAATAAACAAATTGTCCAGGTTACTCTTTATCATATCCAGATTGTTTCGGGTACGTCGCAAGGTCTGTTCGGCCTGAGCTATTTGCAAGACGGCATTGAGCGAATCAAACCTGTTCGACTCCAACTGGATGGCTCGTTGGCTCATCAATCGGTCATATTCCCTTTTCAGAGTAAGGTATTCCTGTTCTGAAATTATTTTTTCGTCATACAATGGCTTTCCGCGTTGATAAGCATCCCTGGCCTGATCAATTTGAAAGTCAAGTGAAACCAGGTTTTGCTTTAGCTGAAATTGGTTTCGCTGTAGCCCCAGCTTTGTGTTTTCCACATTATTCACCAGGATAAATGCCTGTGTTTCTTCACGGACAAAACTTTGCAGAAGGTCATTGTTTGACAGTTTCAAAATGGTATCGCCCTCATCTACCAGTATGCCACCATCGTAAAATTTTTTTTCCACTACGCCTCCCACAATGGCATCAAGCCGAATCGTCAGTACAGGCATCACATTGCCATCGACAGGGATAAACTCCCTGAATTCCCCCTCTTTGACCTGGGCAATATTTACTTTTTCGGCATCAACATTAAGCCGTGCCCCTCCCTCTGCAAAAACAAAACTGTAAATCACAAACAGGGCAAATACACCTACCACACCCCATGTGGCAATCCGCTTACGTGTCCAGGTTTTTTTTTCAATTTTACGATCCATGAAGTGGCTTTCAAATTTTACTGATGTCCCAATGCCAATTTAAGTGCCACGATGTTTATAAGGCTGTATTTCAGGCAATTAGAATGTTCGGTTCTTTTGTAATTAAAAAATAATGTACACCGATGTACAAAAAGTGTCCGATTTCGGTCACAAAAAAGGTTCAGGTCGTAACGGCCTGAACCCAAGGTCAAAAACTCAAAATAAAAGGACTAATTAAATTCTTAATCCACAACAACAGATCGAATATAAACAATACAGGCCAGAAATATCCGAAACAGCCACTAAAAATTCGCCCAGGCCAATCCAATACCTGATTGATAGATTTATTTTCTTTTATAATAGTATTACTACTATATTTGCTATTAATACAAATACATAAATTAGTATTGTCCTCATTATTACTTGAATTAAACAAACGATTTTATAACAAGGATCCATTTTCGACCGACCTTGGAATAAATATTATTTGGAAAAGTATAGACATGATAGCGCAGATTGGATTTGAGCGTTTCAATTTTAAGAAACTATCAACTACTATCAACTCTACAGAAGCCTCGGTCTATCGTTACTTTAAAAACAAACATCAACTCCTGGACTACCTCATC
>JAOUOM010000428.1 GCA_029880385.1 Cyclobacteriaceae bacterium
TTGCCTACAGGTGTGTGGATCGTGCTCCCTATACCATTATCTGTTACGAGATTGGAACGAAAATTATTATTTCCAAATTCATGCGAAATCAACCAGGCAGATACGCTAAACCCTGATGCCGTGATTTTTTCTGTGCTTTTCTGAAACAAGGGAACATCCTTCACCACGATGGCTCCATCGGCCGAATCCTTTTTCATATCGACAATGGAATAGCGCAAATCATAGGCCAGGTCACCATAAACCTCTTCGGCTGTGAAAATATAAAACATGGTCTCATCCCCCATAAACGGCAGGATCAATACACCCTGTGAGGCAGTATTATTTCCGCCCAAAAAGGGCGATGTACTGGACGGATCATAAATTGGCATTACATCATGGTCACGGTTCCAAACCGTGACCCCATTGGTATAAAACAAGAGATGGCCATCGGTATCACTGATGGTGGCGCACCCCTCGGGTGAAAACATTTTATTATTATCGGCAAGAGCCACGGGAGGTGGTGTACCATCTGGCTGTATATTGAAATCCAAACCGGCCATTTCCCCAAAATACCATTGATTGGCCAATTGCTGACTGATGCCATACTCCGTCACTTCAATGGCATCAAAAGCCGTGCATCCGGTAGGACCGGTCATTTCCACCCAATACGTTCCCGCCGTATCTACTACGATTGTCTGGGTAGTTTCCCCGGTACTCCATTGATAGGAAGTTCCTCCAGCCCCTGCATCCAGGGTGAGGGTTTCATTTACACATATCACCGTGTCGGAACCCAGATTTACCAGAAGGTCATTGGCAAACACCTCCACCAACTGACTATAGATTCCCACACGACCATTGAGTTCGGCATGCAGGTTTACAAAATAGGCACCGGGACCACCATAGGTATGAATGGGAGCTACTGCCGATGAAGAACTACCATCTCCAAAAGTCCAATAGATCGTATTGGGTGCCGGGTCGATACGGGCAAAAAACTTTGTCGCATCATTTTGGCAACTATCGAGGTAATAAAAGTCCATCGTAAACTGGCTCGCCTGGAAATCAGGAGGAGCAAACTGAGGAAATTGCCTTCCATTAAAGTCCGTCGTTAAAAAAGGTGCCTGGTAGGTGACCACTCCTGCCACACTATCCACCTGATCAAACCGGCCCAACTGGTAGGGACCACCATCCACCGCCTGGAAAAGGTGGTAGATCCGGTCATCAATCCCCCGCTTTAACCCGAGGCTCCTGTATACGGGTGCGGACATGACACGGTTGACGGCTGCAAGACTATCCAGCAGGTCAACTTGATACACCTGTCCTGTATTTGGTGAAACGCCCCCAAACCTTGAAAAATAGAGTTTGGAACCATCACCTGACCATTCCAGGTCATAAACGGACTCCCCTGCCCCATCGTTGTAGCCTGTTCGCAGGATGGACTTTCGTACCGAAAGGGTGCCCAGTGTATCATTGAAATCCAACAACAGGATGTTACGATTGGCCGTTCGGGGTGCTACTGCCAGCAGCATCGAATCTTTGTTATAGGCAAATTGTGACGCAACAGCACCGGGGAGTGTGGTTGTCGTATCCAGGTTGAAAACCTGCGTTGTGCCTATGCCTGCCGGTGTGATCCTGGTTACCCTAAAATCAAATGTCGTCCGGTTTTGACTAATCAGCCAGTACAATTGTGGCACCTGGCTTTCCACAATGATCATGGCCTCGGCCGGATCGGTGAGGCCCGTCGCACTATTCGAAACCAGTGCTTCCCCCAACGGGGCATTGCCGCTCCCGTTACCGGCACGGCTGGCATCCACAGTCGTATACCTGATCTCATTCACTCCGGTAGATCCCGAATTTGTAAAAATAAAATACTGCGTACCTGATGCAGGCAACGGACAGGCCACTGCCGATTGATTGATGGAAGGATTTCCGGCAAGTCCCGAACCGCCTGGTACTACCCGATGGGAGGCATCGTAGATAGCCTGTCCATCACAATAAAACAAGAGGTTGCCTGTGTACTGATCACTGATCACGGCCGGCCCACCCATACCAAAAGAACCTACCATGCGAGTCTCGCCATATACCCGGTCGCCGTTTTTGTCAAACTGCAAATTGGCTTTTGAATTCCCAAAAAACCATTGCGTTTCGGTGATCAATTGGGAGTGGGCGACAGGGCCAATTCCCAGCAAAACAGCAAAAATAAAACCTGTAATTACACGTAAATACAGGGGGTGACCGTCATGCGGTGGGGATGGAGTCTGATGTGCCAACAAGATTCAAATATGTTTAAATAGTAACGGAAAAAGTTTCTTTACATTACCTACATTCAATAACAGACCAAAAATATGGATTTGGACGTTAGTAGGTAGTACCTTTTTCTGCTTTTTATCAAAGCAAACAGACACACACTAAGGCAAAATGGGGTACAATTTTGAAGAAATACAGCAAAATAGGTCAAAGTAGTTTTATTTTACCACGTAAAATGATTTGAGGGATTTCCCTATGGTTCAAAGGTTGTTCGTTTTCATATTTGGGGCAGTCCTGCTCGCGCTGCCCGGAGCACAGGCACAAGATCCTCAGTTTTCTCAATATTATGCGGCACCCCTGTACCTCAATCCTGCCCTGACCGGGATCAACCAGATCGGTCGTGCAGGTGTGAACTACCGCAACCAGTGGCCTTCCATTATGGCCAATTTTGAGACGTACTCCTTTTACATGGACTACAACTTCGAAGATTACCACAGTAGTGCCGGACTTATTGTAAATACTGACAGGGAAGGGATCGCCGGCTTGCAATCAACCCAGATAGGCCTTATCTACGCCTATCAGGTACGTCTCAACTATCGCTGGACATTCCGTCCGGGTCTCCAGTTTAGCTATTATCAGCGCGACCTCAATTTTTCAAAACTCACATTTGGTGACCAGTTTGACCAGACCGGCCTGGTGCGTCCGTTGAGTGCCGAGCAATTCCAGACCGGTATGAGTGCCCGTTTTTTTGATGTATCGACCGGCGGAATTCTGTTTAATAAAAAAGTATGGTTTGGCGGTTCGGTACACCACCTCAATGAACCGAATCAATCTATCATTGGCGAAAATGCTCCCCTTCGTAAAAAATTCAGTATCCATGGCGGATATAAGATATTGTTTGAA
>JAOUOM010000429.1 GCA_029880385.1 Cyclobacteriaceae bacterium
TTTTTGGCCCGGGAGGAATTATCCGACCCACAAGCCCTGGATTACCTGGCGCACATGAACGACCAGGTACGCAGGATGAATACGATCATTGACGAATTGATAAAAATAACCAAAGTAAACCACCTGAATGACAATAAAACGACCATTGATTTTGATAAAATGATCATGGCGTGCATTGAATCATTTCGGTATCTGCCTAATTTCAATAACATCAGTTTTTCGCATACCATACAACCGGGCATACATTTCAAGGCCGAATGGATTTTGATTAATACGATCCTGCAAAACCTGATAGAAAACGCAATCAAATATGCGCGTATGGATCAGGAAAACCCTTTTATACATATTCAGGTATCGCAGGACACAAATCAAATAAAATTGGTGATTACTGATAATGGGATCGGGATGGATAAAGAATCCCGTGACAATGTTTTCAATATGTTTTACCGTGCCAGTGACTCCATTGAAGGTATCGGACTTGGCATGTACATACTAAGCCGGGCTATCGACCGGCTAAATGGCAAAGTATGCCTGGAAAGCACTCCCGGTCAAGGATCGGAATTCACCATCCTTTTTCCTCAGAATGCCGAGTGAAAGGCCGACATTGGTCTTAATTGCCCTTCGTCGACAAATAATTGATCAGACCTAACTCCATCTGACGTCCTTTTTCATCGGACGGATCGATTCGCAGTCCCCTTTGTACCCATTCCAGCGCACGATCATACGCTTCGGTTTCCACTAATGACCGGGCCAAATAAAAGTAACTCAAGGGGAGGGTCGGTTCCAGTTCCACTACTTTTTCATAATACTGTATGGCCAACGGGTAATTCCTGTTATTGAACAATATATTTCCGATATTAAAATAGGGGGATGAATTCCAGGGATTGATATCAATTGACTTTTTATAGCAATCCACTGCTATTTTCTCATTCCCCATACCATGGTAGGCGTTACCCTTATTGAGCCAGGCATCTGCCTGATACTTGTCCAGGGCAATGACCCTGTCGTAGGTTTTTATCGCCTGCTCAAACTGGTTGACGGAAGCCTGTGCAATACCCAGGCTAAGTAAATTGAGTGTGTTTTCCGGTTGGATTTCCAATGCCTTGACATACGCCTGAATGGCCGCCTGATAATTTCCTTCCGATTCATATTTCCTGGCCATAAACGGCAGGATAACCGCCCACCGTGCCCGTACCTTGGTATCTTCTTCGGTACTCAGGTCACCCAGTTTCTCGACCAGGTAATCATGTATGTCACGCTGATTCCCCTGTGCCAAATGCAAGCTGGCCATGGCAAAGGATTTCACATCCAGGTCAGGGTTTTCCACAAATCCTTTGATACGTGCGACTATCTGAGGCTCCAGCTTTTCCATATCCGATGACAGGTACTGGAGAGCAAACGTACTGAGGCCGGTCATTTGCCCCAATACATGGCCGGAAGCAGTATCCAACAGCAATTCCCCGGCTCTCTGCCTATCCATTCCCTCCTCAAATTGCATCAATTTGGCTACAGTGGGGTTATGGGGCTTGATTTCCCCATACCACTCCTCCGTTTTGGCCTGAAGGAATTCGACCGATTTATCTTCATGGCACTGTTTGCAGGCACTTTTCAATCCCAACGAAGCATCGAGTGCCGGACGGGGAATGGCAATGGTATGGTCGGATCGGGAAAATCGAAGCTGGTTACCAATGGCAGGGTGTTGCAAATAGGGCATGTGACACGAGACACATTTATTTCCGGGGGAGCCCTCCTTGTGAAAAGAATGTGCGATGGGGTTACGTGCTTTGCTTGGATGGCAATCCGTGCATTGCCGGTCGTCGAACGGGTTGTCCAGGGGCTGGTCATTAATGTCCCTGTATTCCAGCGAATGCGGGGCATGGCAGTCCACACAGGTCATGGATCCACTGATGTAACAATCACTTGCCAGATGATTGAGCTGGTAGCCAAACTCACGTATCCGCCCGTCATCAAAATATGGCTTGCGCGTGAGTATCTGAAGCTTCATTGCGTAATAATTTTCCAGATCCATTCCCGGAAGAAACCCCTGTTTCAATACGTTTTTCAATGAATGGCACCGAAAACACACTTCCAGCGACTCGTCCTTGGTCAAAGTTTTCAATGATGTCAATCCGATATCTACCAGTGTATCCCGACGGGTGGAAGCCATCAGTCCTACGTGCTTTTTTCCCGGCCCGTGACAGGATTCACAGTTAATGGTAAGGCTTTTGTACCGTGTTACATATTTTTTGGCCTCTACATCAAAATTCATTTGAATTTGGCTACCATGGCATTCCTGGCAATTCTGCCTTGACAAATGGGATCCCATCACCCGGGTGGGTGTCCATTCACTTGTCTTGTCAATTTCCCGTCCTTCATTTATAGGCAGCCAACCCTTTCCTTTGCTCGTCTCACCAAACCATGTTTTTTCATCCCGTATAAAATCAAAGGGAAGCATTCGCAACGTACCGTCCGGAAAGGAAGTGAAAAATGTCTGGGTACCGCCTCCTATCATGCGACCACCCCCTACGACAGCCTCTACTTTGTAGGTTTGATCGGGCTGTCCCAGGGTTTTAAGCTGAAACATATAATCCGCATTGGCCGTCTTGTATGGGGTAAGTACAGCATCCCTGAATTTTCGTTCCTTGCCATCAAAATGAGCAAAAATAACGTCCGATGTTGGATCGCCCCCGGCATGCCCATGGGTCGATCTTTCCCATTTTTCGAACTGGTCGGCATGACAGCTCCCACACACTTCCGATCCCACAAAGTCCTCGAACACGACATCTTCCAGCACTTCCTGACGTTTTTCTTTGGGGAAAGGCCATGTCTGCTCTGTAGATTTTCGTGCCTTTTTTTGCTCCGTTTTTACAGCCGTATATAGAAACCAGCCAACAAAGCAACCAACTACGGTCACAGTGGCCAGTATTATAACCCACACCCCCTTTGTGAAACGGGATTTCTTTGTGACTGCCTCATCCCTCGCAGCTACATCCTTTTGGCCCCCGGTCTTTGGTATGGCGTGTTTTTGTTTATATTTTTTTGACATGGTCTCTTCGCATTATTTCGGATCAGTCAGATGGCTGCCTGGTCCATCCGGGTGACTGGCAATGGCATAATTCCCGT
>JAOUOM010000430.1 GCA_029880385.1 Cyclobacteriaceae bacterium
GGCCTGTTGTTCAAACTTTTTCATTGGGCCAAAACTTTTGCCACTCACTGACAGGTAAAAAACCATCATCAGGGTGAGGATAGGGTAAAAGTTGAAGGGAATCGAATACACAAGGGTCTTGAACGGATCCAGGTGATCGTAGATCAGCAGAAGACCCATGATATAGGCACCCCATGCATTGACAGGAAATAATATACAGGATGGGGCCGAACTGCTATCCGCTAGGTAGGCCAGTTTTTCCTTGGCTAAATGATATTTGTCAAAAAGAGGGCGAAAGGCTGTTCCCACGGTGAGAATGGAGATATTTGACTCGATAAAGAGTAAAAAACCGGTCAGGCCCGCCGCTACCTGTAAGGTGCTTTTGGGATTACTCACTTTATCGAGCCGTTTTTGGATCGAGGCTATAAACCCCTTTACACCGCCACTATATTGGATGAGTTGGATCAAGGCACCAATGAGGAGCGTGAATAGCACGGTTTTGGTGTTTCCCCCGCCTTTGAATACGTCTACAATGGCATCCAGGGTCGATAAAAAACCAAGGAATGGATTCCACTCGTTGATAATCATCCATCCCGTAAAAATTCCAATGACAAGGGAAAAAATCACTTGTCGGGTTTTGATGGCCAGTAAAATGGCCAGAACAGGGGGGATCAGGGATAAAAAGCCGTATTCGTTCATTTTATTTTCAAACTTTCGTCCGGCATTTGTTCACCGGCATTGTAGAGGTAGGTATTAAATAATGTTTGGGTTGCCGATTGCAACATATCTGTTTTGCCCGATTTTTTCGAAAGGTTTTTCATATCCAGACTGGCCTGCCAAATCAGCTTTTTGGTTGTCGCATCCGTGAGTTCCAGCAGGAAGATGGATTCGGTAAACATACGGGACGAGTAGGGGTAATAGTAGGGGCTCATCAAATAGCCTGAAGGCGAAAAATTTCGTTGACTGGCGCTGACCGTACCGGAAATGATTTCGTACCGCAAGACAAGATCCGGTGCCAGCAGGTTCTCCCTGTAATTTCGTCGGTTCATTTCTGCCCGTATGTTTTTTTCAAGCTTTATACGAATATCAGTGGAATCTGTCTTTTCCGTATTCCCAGCCGGGGTGCGTACTTCCAATAACACGTAGGTGTGGTATTTCTCAAAATGAGCTTTATCATTGGTGTACAGGACAACCGGACTGGCGCATGCACCAAAAAGCAGGAATAAAAAAAGCCAACGGATCATGTTGGCTAAAATAGGGAATGTTTTGGTCTGTCGGTGGTTCAGGCTGCCTGAAAATCCAAATGTACCAGATTGAGTGAATTCAGTATTTTGTCAATCAGGTGGTCGCTGGTGGAAACAAACTCATGTACAATATCAAACCGGTCTTTGTTATGGCTGGTTAGCAGCAACCGGTCATACTCACGCATACTCCCTTTTTGATAAACATCAAGGTCAGGATTGTACCAAATTAAGCTCATCAAGGAGGTTATTAAAATTGATCAGTTGAATTTGTGAAGATTACAGAGGTAAATACCGATAAGTTTATATCAGGTAACCTTAGCAGTCGCACAAAATTTTTCAATCGCTATCGAAAATATTATATGGTATAAACTGTTTTTTATGATGATTTCCTTACAATCAAATCTACCGGCAACTTGATAGTGACGGGCTCAATGAATTCATTTTCACCCATTTTGATTTCATTAAGCAGGAGTTCGGCCGCTTTCTGACCCATCAGATAACCAGGTTGCGCAATGGTGGTAAGGGGAGGGGCCACCAGCGAAGAAAACTGCCAGTTGGAGAAACCCACTATGGCTACATCCTCCGGCACTCGTTTACCGGCATTCTGAAGCGCAATCAATGCCCCGAAGGCAGCCATGTCGTTTACGGCAAATACACCGTCAAATGTACGACCGGACGCAATGATTTCATTTACGATTTTTTCTGCTTCTTCCTGCTCACCACTGGCACAGGTGATGATTTGCCCGCCGGAAAGTGCAATGCCGGCCTCTTCATGTGCCTTGACAAATCCCGCTTTTCGTCCATGGGTGATGGATAGCGTTTCCGGTCCGGCCAGGTGTATCAGGTTGCTTCGTCCTCGTTCGATCAGGTGCCTGGTTGCTTTGTAGCCTCCGTCAAAATCATCGACAATGACTTTGCTGGCATCGATATCTTTCACTTCCCGGTCAAAAAACACCAGGGGGATTCCCTTGTCCTGAATGGCCTGAAAATGCTCCATATTGGTAGTCTCGCGCGAAATACTGGCCAAAATCCCATCCACCCGATGACTGTAGAGGGCACGGGTGTCCAGGATTTCCCGCTCCAGGGTATCATTCGACTGGCTGATGATCACATTGTAGCCATTGGCATAGGCTACTTCCTCAATGCCACTAATGACCGTCGAAAAAAAGAAATGAACAATTTCGGGCAGGATGATCCCAATGGTATGGGTCTTATTTTGCCGTAAGCTTAGTGCAATGGGATTGGGCTCGTAATCCAGCTCTTTGGCTATTTTCCAGACTTTCTTTTTGGTATCAATACTTATTTCCGGGTTGTCTTTCAATGCGCGGGATACCGTACTGGGCGAAATCCCCAGATGTCGGGCAATATCCTTGATGGTTATGTTCCGTTTCAAAAAATAGGTGTTTGCTTACCAAACAAAAATAGGGATTGTTTGACGACTTTGAAATAAAAAGAAAATCGCGGTATTTCCATCGGCCTGATTTTGTCACGGATGTAGCGTGATCATGAAAAATCAGAAATCTCATAACGACGTAACAGATAGGATTTTCAAAAAGATGAAAAAATGCATTTATTTATTAAAGAGGTATGTGAAAAAATATAAAAAACAAATGGTTTATGTGCGCATTATTTTCCGGGTATTTTTCCTGATTTGTGCCGTTCGGCAAAAATGGCCTTTGAAAAAATTTCAATGCAATCGTTTTCGTTGCGGATTGCCTTAAAATAATTGCAATTGGGGACTTGCATATTGAATTCTTTCCCATAGATTTCGGACAATAAACAATGAAATTCAGCTAGGAAACTAGTGCTTATGGAAGATTGTTACTTTATATAACCTGTAAAAAAATAAAACCATCTGTTGAAATATAATTGTATTTTTCTAGTGTATCTAAA
>JAOUOM010000431.1 GCA_029880385.1 Cyclobacteriaceae bacterium
GCATAAAATGCCGATTAATCAGTAACCCTCCATAAGCCCCCAAAAACAAGGTACGGCTATTCAGCAGGTTGCCCACCTTACTATCAACTCCTCCAAAGCCGTTCAGGACATTTTCCCTGTTCAAAAGTGATTTTATCTCCCCAGGGTCATGTGTATCCATATACTGCTGGGCCACCGTATTCTGAAAAGGGAGTAAAAAAACCACGAACAACAAAAGATGACGAATCATAGGATGACGGTATTATTCTCTCTTAAAAAATATATTTAAACGATATGGCTGAATCCCAGAACCGGGCATCTATATAGCGCATTCCCATATAGTTAAAATAGGGTTTTACATCAAATCCAAGGCTGACGGGCACACTCAGCCAACGATATTCAAGTCCTAAAACCAAATCAGCCCCGATCACAAAATAGCTTTTGTCCGCAAATACATATTCATACGGATTGGTATTCACTAGTACTTTGTTTTTCCCAAAGTGCCTTTCATACCCGGCATGGCCGCCAATCCCATAAAAAACATAAAAGTTTTCACTAAATGCAATTTCCATCGGCTCGTGAAACAAATACATGGCCGTAAGCTGACACCCCTCTTTCCTGCCACTCAACAGCACTTCGATGGCTTCTTCCCCGACGATGAATTTTTTAAGTGTAAACCCAGACGAATGCCCCAGGCGGATACCTCCGGATTGAAGATACGTTGACTGTCCGTATACAAATAGACCGGCACAAACCAACAACAAAACCAACAGGTACCTGCACATAATCAACGATTGGTAAATTTATCGGTCTCCTGTATGGAAATAATCAGGTCTCCTCCAGATGCATTTATCTCCAATTCGGATATCTGAGCGTTTGTATTGCCCACAAAGCCGGATAATGAAATGGTAGTTTCACCCTCCGGTGTTTCCCTGTGCATGGCAAGCATACTGGTAGGCAAAATCATTTGATCCTCATCGCCCGTAATTTTGGCCCGGATATAAGATGCCTGATGTAAAAGGAGTGTAAAATCGCAGGATTTCCCTGATAATAGTATTGACTTGAAGTCTTTGGCAATACCTGACAAATGAATTTCGCCATAAGCAAAATCCAATCGAACCGAGGCTATCGTATGATCGAGACGCAAGTCGGTAAAAGATCCCTCTCCCAATACATTTGTCGCCTGTTCAATGATATACTTGTCATTTCGCGAGTTTATGCGTAAATATTCGACTTTTCCAAGCATCAATTCAGAGGAACTTGATTCAAAGGAAAGGTTTCCGCCTTCAGAAAGCAGGCACTCTACCCCTCGAAAAATCAGATTACCCTCCCTGATGTAGTCAAAACGCATTTTGCCAAAACTATGTCGTATGAAAAGCCTGTTTTCAATCCGGTTTCCTCTCAAATCACCGTTAGACAAGTCAATTGATACATTGCCTGTCAATGTTTCCAAATAAATATCCCCGTATTTATTTTCAATGGAAAGATTGGCTTCCGCTGGCATCCACAGTTCATAGTTTATTGAGAAAGTAGTGCCCCCGACAATCGATTTTGAATAGTCTTCTATTTGCGTAAGGATATCCCCGAGTAAACCCCTGCTTTTGCCCTGATCAAATTTTGTAGTTCCCGAAATAATAGAACCAATCTGACGTAGTGACACATCCACACGCCCCATGTCCCGATCTACGGCTTCCTGATTATTTCCACGCGCCATCACGTTGACTTTTATGCGTACCGAGTCCTTGTACCAGGTATGTACGATAACTTCTCCGTATTTATTGACAATGTCTACTTTGGCATCCTTTCCTACTCTAAAAGACTGGTTGATTTCTTTCTCTATTTTTACCCCTTGGGCAGCAACGTTTGCCACAAAAAACAGCAGCATACTAGCTAGCAATCCGATCGTTTTCATTTTGTTCTTCATCTAAATCTTCCAAAATCCGTTCGAGTATTTTTAGTTTGAGCCGATAGTTGTCAACCATCGCAGATATCACGTCTTCATTATGTACATCTTCTTTGAGGTCTTTTTTCAACTCGGCAAATGCCTGGTCCAGTTGTTCAATATCCAGCAGCAACAGTGGATCCTGGGTACGTAGCTGCACTTCCGAAATTTTTGCCCGGATGATGTCATCATAATATTGCTGCATCTCCACAATTTCAGGCGCAGCATCCACACGCGAAGCCAAGGCTGCCTGATAGCTCACAAATGATGTCATCAGTAGTGCCAAACCAGCTGCAATCGTCCACAAAATGGTTCTTTTACTTCTAATGCCCGGCTTTCGTCTTTTGTTCAGCTTCTGCCAACCGGTGACAGGGTCAAATGGATAGATGTCAAAAGCATCCGGATCCTTTGCTACATATTTTTTTAATTCATCAGACATAGTGCTGCACCTTTTGTAATAACTGATTTCGTATCCTGGCTTTTGCCTTGCTGTATTGTGCTTTTGATGCCGATTCTGATATGGAAAGTATTTGACCAATTTCCCTGTGGTCATACCCTTCAAACAGATATAAGGCAAGCACGGTCCGGCAACCTTCCGGAAGGTGGTCAACAGCCTCCATTATCTGGCTTGCCCTGTAATTTGTGTATTCAAAATCGTCCTGCACTTCATCCCCCACATCATACCTGTCATGGAGTTCGGTTGTATCCAGTTTCCGCTTTCGTAGGGCATTGATGCATTTATTGACTACTATGCGTTTGATCCACAGACTGAAGGTGTTAATCTCGCGTAAGGAAGGAAGCTTGTCAAATGCATCGATAAATGCATCTTGCAAAATATCCTTTGCCTCTTCTTCATCACCCATCATCCGACGACAAATGTTGTACATCGCCTTTGCGTAGCAATGGTACAGTTGTTCCTGTGCCAGAGCATTTCCAGCGATGCTTTTTTCGATGATCGATTTGTGAATATTTTGGCTATCTCCTTTCACGTGTTAGTACAAAGACATCTTCACGATAGAAAGGTTTCCCGGGTTTCCCTTTAAATCGGTTTATCCTTTCCGGCGGTAAATTCGGGAAAAAATCCATTCACTGGATATCCATGTTGTTTTTACCAGCTCAAAACCAGCATCTTGTGTTTTTTCATCTATCACTAAAAGTGACGCGGATGATAATTTGACAAAAGTTTTAAAA
>JAOUOM010000432.1 GCA_029880385.1 Cyclobacteriaceae bacterium
TAGGGAAATTACCGTCAGGCGTTGCCTGCTCGTCCACTACATGTACATGGGTAAAGCCAAAACGCCGTAAAATTTCGGGAACAAGGGTAATGCCGGTCCCATGTATGGAAGAGAAGACTATTTTCATGTCTTTTTCCTTTTGAATTGCGGTGGGAGAGAGGGAAAGGCCCTGGATCATTTTCAGGTATTTTTCATCCAAATCACTCCCTATGGACGCTATAAGGGCTTCATTGCCCGTGAACCGTATATCGTCAATCGACCGGATTGCCAGTACTTCCGCAATGATGTTTTTGTCATGGGGTGCCACGATCTGGGCCCCGTCGCTCCAATAGGCTTTGTAGCCGTTATATTCCTTGGGATTGTGTGAGGCGGTTATTACCACGCCACTCTTACATCCAAGTGTTCGTATGGCAAAGGACAACTCAGGTGTAGGCCGTAACTCTTCAAATAAGTAAACACGAATGTTGTTGGCGGCAAAAACAGCTGCCGTTGTTTCGGCAAAAAAACGGCTGTTGTTACGGCTGTCATGCGCAATGGCTACTTTTATTGGTTCATTGGGAAATGTTTTTTTGAGGTAGTTGGCAAGCCCCTGCGTGGCCATTCCCACCGTGTATTTGTTCATGCGGTTCGATCCGACTCCCATAATGCCCCTCAATCCACCAGTGCCAAATTCAAGATCACGGTAAAAAGCCTCCGTTACTCCTGCTTCATCGCCCGAAAGCATGCGGGAGATTTCATTACGGGTATCTTCATCTAATTGGCCGGAATTCAGCCATGCCATTGCCTTTTCAGTTGCATTCATATCGTAAGGTAAATTACATCAATCATATAGAAGCCTGTTACTATCCATTTTAACCGGATTGGATTTTATGACATAAAAACTTCATTCATGGTCAGCATAGTTAAAAAATGAGAAAAAACCAGCCAGGCAATAGTAAAAAAGAATAAAGAATTGAACAAATCTGCCATGAAAGTAACCCGTGCTACCGGATAGTCCAGGTCATAAAAAAACAAATCGGCAGAAAAAATATCGTCATCCGTTAAAATCCAATCTTTGATTTTACCCGGTCTAATACGCCATTTGCAATTACCGATGCTTTTTCCTCGCCTTCAGCCAGGTATTTTTCCAGCCTTTCCGGATCCGACATCAGTTCATTGTAGGCTTCACGTTCGTTGGCAAACCGGCTTGTAAGCAATTCGAACAGTTCCTGCTTGGCATGCCCGTACCCATAATTGCCCCCCTCGTATTTTTTCCGTAAACTTTCGGTATCCTGTTCGGATGCCAATAATTTATAGAGCTGGAAGACATGGCAGCTTTCGGTATTTTTGGGTTCTTCCAGTGGCGTACTGTCAGTCACGATCGACATCACCTGTTTTCGCAAGGCCTTGTCGGGTTGAAAAATATCAATGATGTTGCCATAGGATTTGCTCATTTTCTGGCCATCTGTGCCGGGTATGGTCATGAGCTGCTCATCGATTCGGGCCTCGGGCAATACGAATGTTTCCCCAAACTGATGGTTAAAGCTGGAGGCAATATCACGTGTCATTTCCAGGTGTTGCTTCTGGTCTTTTCCCACGGGCACTATTTCGGCATCATAGAGCAGGATATCGGCAGCCATCAGGACCGGATAGGTAAATAAACCGGCATTTACATCCGCCAACTTACTGGATTTGTCCTTGAACGAATGCGCATTTGCCAGCATAGGGAAGGGGGTAAAGCAACTCAGAAACCAGGCGAGTTCGCATACCTGGGGCACTTTGGATTGCCGGTAAAACAGGTTTTTGGACGTATCAAACCCACAGGCAATCCAGGCTGCTGCTACTGCCCGCGTATTTTCTTCCCGAACCTTTGCCTCCTTGATCGTGGTGAGGGAGTGCAGGTCGGCAATAAAGAAAAACGATTCATTCTTGTCCTTTTTTGATAATTCAATGGCAGGTAAAATCGCCCCCAGCAAATTACCCAAATGTGGTTTGCCCGAACTTTGTATGCCGGTAAGTATCCTTGTCATAACGCTATTTTGGGCAAACCTAGTTTTACGTGGGGAGAATTCAAGGGGTTGATAGATAAATTGTATTTATCCTTCTATTTTTGGCTGCCCATCCAGTTTGGTGAATGCCGTAAGGTGGGTTGACTTACAAAAACTATGAAGATACACTATCTGGCAGCATGCATGCTGTGTCTGGGTACATGGGCATCCCTGGCCCAGCCAGCCATCACCTTTCGTGAATTGTCCTACGATTTCAGGGAAATAAAAGAAGAAGAGGGTCCGGTTTCGCATACATTTTATTTTAAAAATACCGGTAAAGAGCCCTTCCAACTGACCAATGTGGCTACCTCATGTGGCTGCACCACATCCCAATGGTCACAGGATTGGATTGCCCCGGGCGATTCCGGATTTGTAGTAGCCCGGTACGAGCCCCTCAACCGCTTTGGCAGTTTTTCAAAGTCCCTGCAGCTCACCTTTAGCAATTCGGTGCAAAGCACCCTTTATATCCGGGGAGTCGTACAAACAAAATCGGAAAATCCCAAAAGCAGCCTGCCGATCGCACAGGGTGCATTTCGTACCTATGGACGTACATTTCCCATGGGGCAATTGTCAACCGAAAAACCCGTGTCACGATGGTTTGAATGGCAAAATGACAGTGATACCACGATCCGAATCGTAAAGCAAAAAATTTACCTGCCGGCACACTTACGGGTTTCATTTTATCCCGAGGTGTTGAAGCCCGGCCAGCGCGGTGAACTGATGGTTACCTTTTACCCGGGCAACACGAAACATGTCGGCTTTTTCTCCGAGCAACTCCTGGTACCTACCACTGATAAGAACCAGCCGGAAAAAATATATGCCATTACGGGATCCATTATCCCGTATCATTCGACATCCAGTAAAAAAGAACCCCGACTTTCGTTTACCACGACAGAAATTGACCTGGGGGGACTGGAAGCGGGGAGTAAGGAGACCACCTTTTTTGACCTCATCAATACCGGGCAGAGCAGGCTGACAATCCAGTCGGTACAGACCAACTGCGATTGCCTCCAGCCATCGCTGGCAAAAAAAGAACTGGCTCCCGGTGATTCTGTCCGTTTGTTTTTGACCATGGACGGTACGG
>JAOUOM010000020.1 GCA_029880385.1 Cyclobacteriaceae bacterium
CAATGGAGTCTTTTCCTCCGGAAAATAAAATGGAAGGATTTTGAAACTGGGCAAAAACTTCCCTCATAATATAGATGGATTCTGATTCCAGTTCACGAATATGTGTCAGGCTGTAACTACTCATTCCTTTATGCTAAGTTTTGGCATTATTTTTTCGATTAATTGAGACAAACATACCTCAAGGCTGTTTTCACTCGTATTTACTTTAATGTCAGGATTCATTGGTTCTTCGAAGGGGGAGGTAATCCCGGTAAAATTTGGTATTTTACCTTCCCTGGCTTTTTTATACAATCCTTTTACATCTCTGGCTTCGCATACCTCCAACGGACACTCAACGTACACCTCCACAAAGTTTTCTTCTCCGACCAGGTTCCTGGCCGCTTCCCGGTCTTCAATAAAAGGTGAGATAAAGGCCGTCAAGGTGATGACACCTGCATCGATAAAAAGCTTCGACACTTCAGCAATCCTTCGTATGTTTTCTTTTCGGCTTTGATCTGTAAAGTCCAGGTCATTGTTTAGCCCGGAGCGTATATTGTCCCCGTCAAGTATGTAGGTTTGAAATCCTTTGTTAAATAAATGAACTTCCAATGCATTTGCCAGCGTGGATTTTCCGGAACCGGATAACCCTGTAAACCAGATAAGCTGAGACCGATAACCGTATTTATTGACCCGATCCGATTTTTTTACGGTATGGTTATGGGGTATTATATAGTCAGAAATGCTCATCCCTCATTAATTTAAAGACGCGAAGTTATAAATTCTTTTCCAATCAATATTCCAAACCTGACTTTTCAAATTCAATCTAACATTATGTTAATTACTCAATCCGCTTATTCAACTTTACCGGATTTCTTTTTTTCATAACCTGCATGTTGAGGATTTCCACGATGAGTGAGAAAAACACGGCAAAATATAGGTACCCCTTGGGCACATGGTAATGCAAGGACTCAATCATCAGCATAAAGCCGATCAAGATCAAAAAAGACAATGCCAGCACTTCCAGTGTTGGATGTTTTGCAATAAAATCGCTGATGGTTTTTGAGAAAACCATCATAATCCCAATGGAAATGATCACGGCAATGATCATCAGGATCAGTTGGTCTGTCAAACCAATAGCGGTCAGTATTGAGTCGAATGAAAAAATCATGTCCAGCAAAATGATCTGAAAAATAACCCCCATAAATGAACGGGAACTTTTCTGGCTTTCCGGCATGGCTTCCCCTTCCATTTTATGGTGGATTTCCACCGTACTTTTAAACAGAAGAAAAATCCCCCCTGCCAACAGAATCAGGTCACGACCACTAAAATCAATGGAAAACAACGTAAAAATCGGCATCGTGAATTTCACGATCCAGGTAATCCCTACCAGTAAGGCTACCCGAAGCACCAGTGCCATGCCCAACCCCATGGATCGGGCCCTTCCCTGTTGCTCTTTTGGTAATTTATTGGAGACAATGGAGATAAAAATTATGTTGTCGATCCCTAAAACAATTTCAAGAAAAGTCAGTGTTAGGAGTGCAATCCATGCCTCTGGTTGGGCGAATAATTCCATAGCCTGTGCGGGTTAATTAGTTGCAAAAGGAAATGAAGTACCCTTTCCTTTTGCGTTAATTCTTTTACAATCTAAATTCAATTTAACATTGAAAGGCTTTTTTTACCTGATCCACAAAATCCAGTTTTTCCCAGGTAAACAATTCCACTTCAATTTTCCGCGTTTCCCCTTCACCGTTTGTAAATGACTTGGTGACCACCTCGGATTTTCTTCCCATATGGCCATACGCGGCTGCTTCCTGGTACATGGGGGTTCTCAATTTCAATCTTGTTTCAATCCCATATGGGGTCATGTCAAATATCTCACCTACTTTTTTGGCTATTTCCCCATCACTCAGTGATACCTGCGATGTGCCGAACGTATTTACATAAATCCCCATTGGCTCCACCACGCCGATGGCATATGACACCTGCACCAGTACTTCCCTGCATACACCTGCGGCCACAAGATTCTTGGCGATATGACGAGTAGCATACGCGGCCGAGCGGTCTACCTTTGAGGGGTCTTTTCCGGAAAAAGCACCGCCTCCATGTGCTCCTTTTCCGCCGTAGGTATCTACGATTATTTTTCTCCCTGTCAGGCCTGTGTCCCCATGGGGGCCTCCGATCACAAATTTTCCCGTCGGATTGATATGGTATTTGATTTTGTCATTAAAAAGTTGCTGGAGTTGCGGCTTTAATTGAGCCTTTACCCGGGGAATCAGCAGTGAAATTATATCCTGTTTAATTTTATCCAGCATCCTGGCCTCATCATCAAAATCGTCATGCTGGGTAGATACCACGATCGAATCGATGCGCAGGGGTTGATTATCATCCGAATACTCAATGGTGACCTGTGACTTTGCGTCTGGCCTCAGGTAGGTGATGTCTTTGTTCTCTCGTCGCAGGGCTGCCAGTTCGATCAGAATCCGATGAGACAAATCGAGTGCCAGGGGCATGAAATTTTCTGTTTCATCCGTCGCATATCCAAACATCATACCCTGATCACCTGCACCCTGAAGCTTGGGATCCTGCTTGTCTACCCCCTGATTAATGTCAGGAGACTGCTCATGGATGGCAGAAAGTATTCCGCATGAGTTTGCTTCAAACATATATTCGGATTTGGTATATCCGATCTTTCGTATCACGTCACGGGCCAGTTGCTGTACGTCCAGGTATGTTTTTGACTTCACTTCTCCCGCCAGGATCACCTGTCCGGTAGTCACCAACGTTTCACAGGCAACTTTTGATCTTGGATCAAAGGCCAGGAAATGATCGACCAGTGAATCTGAAATCTGGTCAGCTACTTTATCGGGATGTCCTTCGGAGACCGACTCGGATGTAAATAAATAGGGCATGGAAAATTTCTTTTGTTTTTATTTTGAGGTCGCAAATTTATTCAAACTATCTGGATTTGAATCAACTTCGTCCGATGGAATAAAGTGTCGGGATTTTATGCAGGTCTGGACGGTTTTTTTTCCACCACCCAATGGTTTTGGACTTGCTGATCATCCGCTCCCCTGTCAGATCCGCCCCTATATAGAGGTGGGTGGAGGGTTTTAGCTGGGCAAACATGGCTTCCAGCAAAGCGTTGTTCCGATAGGGTGTTTCCATAAAAAGCTGGGTATAGCCTGTCTTCTCCATGGTTTTTTCCATTGTCACCAATGTGAGGTTTCGCTCGGGTGCCTCAATGGGCAAATACCCATGAAAGGTAAACTGCTGGCCGTTAAAACCCGATGACACCAATGCCAGCAAAATGGACGATGCACCCGGAAGGGCCACTACCTCCACATCCTGCTGATGGGCATAGGCCACGGCTAACTTGCCGGGGTCTGCAATCCCGGGCATACCAGCCTCCGAGATAATTCCCATGTCCAATCCCGAAAGTACCGGTGCAAACCAGTCAGGTAGCACTGCCGGATCCCATCGTTTGTCCATTTCATGAAATGTCAATCCGGAAATGTCAAGGCCAAGGTTAAGTGCACTGATATACCGACGGGCCGTACGGACATTTTCCACCAGAAAACAGGTCGTATGCCGCAAAATTTCCGTTACCATCGGGGCAATGAAACCAGCATCGTTACTTTCTGACAAAAACGTAGGGATCAGGAAAACACGTCCTTTCTTCATTGGTCACTGGTTAAAAATGTCAAAACTTTTTCCATAAGCCGCTCAGGTTGCTCCGCATGAATCCAATGCCCCGCATTTTCAATGGTATCGATCGCCGCATTTGGGAAATGGGCCAAAATCCCTTCCCGGTCATCCGTGGTGATATAGCCTGATTTTTCCCCGGCTAAAAAGAGGGTTTTCCCGTCAAACCGCTCATTCTCTTCCAGGCCCTTTCCTACTTCTCCTATTTTTTCCTCTATTACATGCAGGTTCATTTTCCACGAAAACTTCCCCTGCTCGTTCCTCGTCAGGTTTTTCAATAAAAACTGCCGGACACCAACTTCCCGGATTTCCCTGGCAATCCGTTCGTCAGCCTCGCTCCTGGATGTCAGCGTCGCGATATCTGCCGCATGAAAACCGGCGAAGATTTTTTGATGGTGGGGAGGATAGTATTTTGGTGAAATATCCACTACTACCAGCTTTTCGACCCTGTTGCCGTGGGTTGCGGCAAATTTCATTGCCGTTTTCCCGCCCATCGAATGCCCCATGATACCGGCACGTTCCAGCCCTTCCTGATCCATCAGCTCCAGCAAATCCCCGGCCATGGCCTGGTAGGTAAATTCATCCGCATGAGGTGAAAGCCCGTGATTGCGCTGATCTACCAGGTAGACTTTAAAATATTGGGAAAATTGCTTCCCTATTGTCTGCCAGTTGTCAGCAGAGCCAAATAAACCATGAAGGATGATGAGAGGGTCACCAGAGCCCATGGCACGAAAATGTAAGTTCATTGAAGTTGTTTTAAATACATCTGGATGGTATTTTCAAGTCCATAATAAAGCGCATCACATATGAGTGCATGGCCAATGGAAACTTCGTCCAGATAAGGTATGGAGGTTTTAAGAAAATGCAAATTATGAAGATCCAGGTCATGGCCGGCGTTAAGGCCAATGCCTAATTCCTGTGCCTTTTTTGCAGCCGCAACAAAAGGTTTCACAGCCCTGTCGGGATCAGCGGGATAGTTGACGGCATAGGGTTCGGTATACAGTTCTATCCGGTCCGTTCCGGTTTGTCTGGCCCCTTCAACCATGTGTATGTCGGGATTCACAAAAATGGATGTCCGCACATTCCAGCTTTTAAGTTGTGCAATGGTTTCTCTTAAAAAATCCTGATGGACAACCGTGTCCCAACCGGCATTAGAGGTCAGCGCATCCGGTGGATCCGGTACCAATGTGGCCTGCTCCGGTCTGACCCTGGCTACCAGCTCCATAAACCGTTGATCCGGGTATCCTTCGATATTAAACTCGGTCTTCACGACATCTTTGAGCCGTAGGACATCCTCATATCGGATATGCCGCTGATCCGGTCGTGGATGTACGGTGATCCCCTGCGCACCAAACCGCTCACAATCCTGAGCCGTTTTCACAACATCCGGATTATTCCCGCCCCTGGCATTGCGCAAGGTTGCAATTTTGTTAATGTTTACGCTAAGTTTGGTCATCAATTGAATCGTATTCATATAAGGTTACAAACACAAAAATAGTTTTGAAATGGGCTTAAAATCGACAATCGAGCAGGAAATCAAACAAGCCATGCTAAAAAAGGACAAAGACAGGCTACGGGCACTCCGTGCCATCAAGTCACTCATCCTGCTGGCAGAGACCGAAAAAGGCGGAGGAGAAGGGTTAAATGAAGATGCGGAAATAAAACTGCTGACAAAGGCGGCAAAGCAACGCCGTGATTCCCTGGCCATTTACGAACAACAAAACCGGCCGGATTTGGCAGAGGTGGAGCTGGCCGAATTGAAGGTGATCGAAGACTTTTTACCTAAACAACTCAGTGAAGACGAAATAAAAAAGGAAGTCGCGGCTATTATAGCAACAGTCGGTGCCACCGGTCCCGGTGATATGGGCAAAGTAATGGGTGTGGCTACCCGCCAGCTGGCAGGTAAAGCAGACGGAAAAGTGATTTCCTCCATCGTCAAGGCATTATTGTCTGAATAAAATGGCCCTTCTTGATATTATATTGGCTGCATTGTTTGTGCTGGCCGCTGTAAAGGGGTACCTGAAAGGGTTTATTGTCGAGGTTTTTTCCCTCGTCGCTTTTTTCCTTGGTATTTTTGTGGCCATTCAGTTTACATCTCCTGTTACTGAAAAATACTTTGCGGAAAGTGAGTACTTTGGCGTGATGTCTTTCATTGTGTTTTTGGTACTGTTTATCGGTATGGCCATCCTGATCAACCTGGCAGCGAAAGCCATGAAAAAAATGGTGGATCTAACCATATTGGGCATGCTTGATAATGCCCTTGGTGCCTTGATGGGTGTTTTTAAATGGGCGTTACTAATCAGTATACTGGTGTGGATATTGGCTTCATTGGATATCCAACTCCCGCAGGAACAGGTTGACAACTCAATACTTTACCCCCTGATAGAAGGCCTGGGGCCGCAGGTATTTGAAATAGCCGGCACTGTCATTCCATTTTTCCACGATATTTTTGACACGCTGGAAAAATTTGGCGAAAAAGGAAAAATAGTATAAATCAAAATTGAAATAACCTTTGTTATAATACCATGCTACAAATAAAAGAGGAAAATGGATTTAGTTACCTGGAAGCCGGTGAAGGCGAACCACTCGTCCTTCTGCACGGTCTGCTGGGTGCCTTGAGCAATTGGGAGTCTGTAGTAAATGGGTTTTCATCCAGGTACAAAATTCTTATTCCCGTACTGCCTATATTCACCTTGCCCGTGCGGGAAGTGGGGCTGGAAAAACTCACCGATTTTCTGGAGGCATTTCTGCAACATAAAAACATTACGGAATTAAACCTGATGGGAAATTCGCTGGGAGGGCATATAGCCCTAATCTACACCTTGCGTAACCAGTCAAGTGTCAAACGATTGATTCTGACGGGTAGCTCGGGACTCTTTGAAAACTCGATGGGAGGATCCTATCCCAAACGCGGCAGTTATGAATACGTCAAAGAACGGGTTGCCTATACATTCTACGATTCAAATACCGCTACAGAGGAATTAGTGGAGGATGTCTTTGAAACTACCAAAAGCATCCCCAAATGCCTGAAAATTGTGGCCATTGCAAAATCGGCCCAGCGTCACAATATGGCCAATGACATTTCAAATATACACGTGCCCACTTTGCTGATTTGGGGCTTGAACGATACCATTACCCCTCCTATGGTAGCGCATGAATTCAACCGGTTACTACCCAATTCTACCCTCCGGTTTATTGATGAATGCTGCCATGCCCCCATGATGGAACGCCCGGAAAAATTCAACGCAATCTTACACGAGTTTCTTCAAAGACCCCTTTCCACATGATAGCCAAGGACCTGATCAATTACATGATACCTCCCCTAAAGGTGACCGACGAAATTTCGAAGGCTTCTCTTTGGATGGAAGAGTTACGGTTAAGTGAACTCCCTGTAACCGATCAGGGAAAGTTCCTGGGATTATATACCGAGGGGCTGCTCTATGACCAACCGGTTGATCAGTCCACAACAGTAGGTGACTGCCCGCTGGAAGGGCGTGAAAGTATCGTTCACCATGACAGCCATTATTATGACGTGCTCAAAACCGCCTATGCCAACGGGGTACGGTTAGTGGCCGTCAGGGATGATCAGGATCAATACATTGGTGTCATTTCGATCGAAGATATTGTTGAGGCCTTTGCCCGCACACTGTCGGTCAATACGCCAGGGGCCATTTTGGTTCTTTCGCTTAACCAACGGGACTATGTGCTTTCGGATATTTGCCGGATAATCGAACTGAATGAAGCCAAAGTCCTGAGTAGTCAGACGCTACACCATAGTGACGAAACGGAAAAACTCACCCTGACATTGAAAATAAATAAGGAAGAAGTCTCCCACATCATTTCAAGCCTTGAGGCCAAAGGATATCATGTATCCGAATCATTTAATAAATCCCCACTCAACGACCGGGATAAGGAGTATTTTGACGGTTTGATGAATTATCTCAAGTTTTGATGATACGGACAGTTGCCATACATGCCAGGACATTGTCAGAAGAGTCTATTCCTCACTTCCAATCCCTCCTGAAGTATCTCAAAGAAAAAGGTGTTTCCATCCATTTTTCACAACGCTTTGTAGTGGACAATCCGGATATCTCTGCCACTCCGCTGGCACCTTTTAACGAAATCACCAATGATTTTCAACCTGATATTTTATTTAGTCTCGGAGGTGACGGCACCATACTGGATGCCATCACACTGATTGGCCGGTTTGAAACCCCCATACTGGGGATTAACATGGGACGCCTGGGGTTTCTGGCAACCATTGCCAAGGATACCCTGAAACATACACTGGATTTGTTATTTGCCAACAAATACCATCTGGACAGAAGGACGATGGTAAGCCTTCAGGCCGACACCCCGTTATTCGATGGAAAAGCCTTTGCACTAAATGAGTTTTCCATTTTACGAAAAGACACGTCCTCCATGATCGTGGCCAAGACTTTTTTGAACGGGGAATACCTAAATACCTATTGGGCTGATGGGCTGATGGTATCCACACCCACGGGTTCTACCGGGTATTCACTTAGTTGTGGTGGGCCTATCATTTTGCCACATACCCATAATTTTGTCATCACCCCGGTCAGTCCGCACAACTTAAACATCCGCCCCCTGATCGTGCCCGATACGAGCGAACTGGCATTTGAAGTAGAAAGCCGTCATGGGGATTACCTGGTTTCCCTCGACTCACGTTCGCAAACCGTAGAGGCTAATACACGCCTGACTATAGTCAAAGCAGGTTTTTCGGCCAACCTGATCCGAATCGAAGGGGACAATTTTATTGAAACGCTCCGCAATAAGCTTTCCTGGGGACTGGATAAAAGAAACTAAACAGCATTTCGTTAGTTTTCCTTAATTTAGAGTGTAAATACCCAGCATAAAAGTAGATTTGTAAATAAAATCAATGTGAAATGCGGATCAGATCCCTACTTATTTTTTCATTATTCGTCACAATCATCCTGATGGTTGACCCGGCATATGGCCAACGAAATAAATACAAAAGACGAAAATCTTCCAGTAGAAATACATCCCATTACCGTGGAGGAAGTGCCGGAGGTAAATTCAGGCCATATCAATATGTGGGAGGTGGACTCAATGCACTAAACTATTACGGGGATCTGGCACCTGTAAATAAAGCCGCCAGTACGGATATTTCATTTACCCGCCCAGGCATGGGCATCACATATGGTTACCGGTTCAGACCCAACGTGTCGGCCCGTGCCAATTTCAATTATGGGCGACTAAAGGGGGATGACATTACCTCCAATAAAGATCAGCCGGAAAATGCCCCCAGGTACTATCGCAACCTGAGTTTCCGAAATGACATCAAAGAATTTAATGTAGGCGTCAATGTCTATTTGTTGCCCGATTACAGTGGCCCAAATTTTCGAAGATCCTTCAATGCCTATCTTTTTGTAGGGGGTGGTTTCTTTTTTCACAACCCGAAAGGAAAAGTGCCGGAATACGACTATCAGGTGAATGGATCCAATGCTGCCACCAAACTGGCAAATGCAGGAGAATGGGTAAAGTTACGGCCATTGGGTACCGAAGGGCAATACCTGGGTATTAATGGAGCACCCGCCCCATACAAACCATTCCAGCTAAGTGTCCCCATAAATTTTGGGCTAACCATGGCCATACCCCGATCGCCTGTCAATATCCACCTGGAATTGGGCTATCGCTTTGTCTTTACCGACTATCTTGATGACGTTAGTACCTCCTATGTTTCGCTGGATCAGTTCAGTGATCCATTGGCCCGCATCATGTCAGACAGGAGTTCCGAACCGGTTGGTGCGTTTACGGGTGAGGCACGGGATCTCTCTCAGGTATCTGCAAATGTCTTTCCCGACGGCAATACCTATTATCATTCTACCCTGATCGGGTCTGGCACGGAAAATTCTGTTAGGGGAGGTTCAAAAGATAATGACATGTATTTCGTTACTCAAATAAAGGTGACCTACATTCTCAATCAAAGTAGAGGAAAAAGAGGCCCGGCTAAGTTTCGATAAAAAATTGTCCGTTGAGATTTTACTTATTTTTATTACTTCTATCGGGGATACAGTTTACAAACGCCCAGTTAATTGAATTTGGCATAGGGCCAGGCACACTCAATTATGCCGGTGACCTGGTCAAAGGTGTACAGCTTGCCAATTCAAGCCCGGCCGTTCAGGTACATCATCGCATGAACCTCTCAAAAGTGGTCAGCGTGAGATGGGCACTCACCTATGGGAAAATAAAAGGAAGCGATACCTATTCCAATGACCCGTTTGGCCTGCAACGAAACGGATCCTTCAATCTCAACATTGCCGAACTTTCCTCAACGTTTGAATACCATTTTCTCGATTACAAACACGACAAATCACACGTGCGATGGTCCCCGTATGCCTTTTTTGGCATTGGGTTTACCCGATTGTATAAAGCCCCCGGCACCTACGGTGATTACAATCCCACACAAGCCATTATACCCTACGGGATCGGCTTTAAACAATTAATTGGACGAAGGTTTTCGTCGGGTATCGAATTTGGTGTCCGCCAAACCTTTTTTGATTATCTCGATACCTACGCAGACGGTGACCAGACGGTGAAAGACTTTCAATATGGCAATCCCGCAGACCGGGATGTCTATTATTTTGTCGGGATCAGCCTGTCGTATATCGTTTATAAAATCCCATGTCCTTTTCCGTATGTCCCAAATCGGTACATGTTGAGGACTTATTTTCGTTAAAAGAAGTCAACACGTTGATATTCTTCATAAAAAAAAGCCATTTTTGTACCCTTTTTAGTAATTCGCAAATTGAAAAAGGTTTGCATATAAAATTGAATTTGATTTTTTACACAACAGCTTTATATGTGAAAATAGTGTGACCGCTAAAAACATGACACAAAGTACTCAGGAATCAAACAGGATCATCCCAAGGCACGTTGCTGTAATAATGGACGGCAATGGCCGTTGGGCAAAAAAGAAAGGGGCTGCTCGTATTTTTGGTCATCGGAATGCCATCACCGCCGTAAGGGAAACTACTGAGTTTTGTGGGGAAAATGGCGTGGGGTACCTTACCTTGTTTGCTTTTTCCACAGAAAACTGGGGACGGCCAAAATTTGAAGTGGAAGGCCTGATGTCCTTATTGGTGTCCACCATTAACGATGAATTGCCGACATTACAAAAAAATAATGTGCAGTTACACAGCATCGGTGACCGCTCACAGCTGCCTTCCGATACGAAGGCCAAGCTGGAACAGGCCATTGAGGACACTGCCGCAAATACAGGTTTAAAACTAATTCTTGCCTTAAATTATAGTGGCCGCTGGGACATTACCAATGCCATCAAAAACATAGCCACTGACATACAACAGGGGAAGTTAACTGCCACGGATATCAGCCAGGACGTTGTCGATCAATACTTGTCGACGAACGGGTTTCCAGACCCCGAACTACTGGTGCGTACAAGTGGCGAAATGAGGATAAGCAATTTTTTATTATGGCAATCAGCCTATACGGAATTGTTTTTTACGGAAGTATTATGGCCCGATTTCAGAAAAGAACATATGATAGAAGCATTGAGGC
>JAOUOM010000433.1 GCA_029880385.1 Cyclobacteriaceae bacterium
GAAACCATCCTATATGCTGACCTGAATTTGCAACAGGTACGGGAGGAATCGTTGACACTGGATGTCAGCGGGCATTACCAGCGGAAGGATGTTTTTCGATTATCGGTAAACAGGGACAGGTAGGAATGTCCGGGCGGGCCATGAAATGGCCCGCCCGGGGGTTTCCATCAGGATTTTATTTCGCCACCTCCCAGCAGGGTCATCCCCCGTATGGTCACCATGGGCGAATGCTCCGATGCTTGTGTGGTCTTTCGCTTGTCAGCAAATCCGCCCAGTATGGAAGTGACTTCTATTTTTACATTCCAATCCGAAGGGACAATGAGCTCCGTGCCCCCAAACAGGGTGAATACCTCAATGGAAGCCCCCGCCACAGGACGTGATTCCCGCAGGTCAACCTCACAACCGCCAAAAATGCAGGTTACTTTTCCTCCTTCCAGTTTTTGGCTGACGATCCGTTGGTTTCCTCCGCCAAAAATGTTCAGGGCATCAAAGAAATTTTCGTTGAGCACATTACTGTTCATGGTTTTCTTTTGACGAAAAATAAAGGCTACTCCTATGATTATCAGGATCACCGGCCAATAGTCGCGCCAATTCCAATAAAATGCATCCTTGATAAGGAAAAAACTGCCGATCCCTATCAGAATAATGGCAGGTGTCCGATTTCCCGTGATCAGATTGAACAGGCCGATCGTGATCAGGAGCATTTCCCACGTAAATACCCACCACGGTAGTCTTGGCAACAGGTCGAGATTGTTGAGTAAAAACAATACCCCGATAAAAATAAGGAAAAGCCCGAGTATGGCCCTTCGGTTTGCATGTGTCATAGTATTGAGTGTTAGTAAAGTAAAACCATCCGAAACTAAATGAAGCCTCCTTATTACGGGCCTTCATTCGTGGTAATACTACGAAAATATGTCAGGTAAGTTGGATTTGGCAGGAAATTACAGATGCCTCACGCTCGTCAATGCCTACGGTACCGGCAGACCTATCTGTCGGGCACGCTTGAGGTGGGCTTTTTCATGGTTCTGTTTTGTTCATGCGGGCATCCGTAAATCCGTCTGGTTATCTTTTGCCTGAAGAAAAATAAAGGCACTCATGTCGTCGTTTGGTTTCCAAAGCAAAACCTGCGGGTATTTTCCATTACGTTGGCGTTCTTTTGGGATATAGGCCAACCACGATCATTTTACTGCGTTTTGAGAAATAGGGGAAAAAGAGTTTGTGATGAAGAACCTAATGAACCAACGATTACTAACCAGCCTGGCACAGGCAGCATATGTGATGAACGCCATTGGGGGAGGCATGAGCCCCCAGCGATCGTCATTTCAAAAATTCCGGGATCATTATCTGCTCAAAATTCGTGTGCCCGGCCTTCATCCGGATCATTACAGTGTGGAGATCGTAGAGGAACAACTGTATATTTATCAATTAATGGAACTGGAGAAAAGACTGGTTGTTCCGTATCTGCTTCAGCACCGGCCTATTCCGGATGGAGTGGACTTTCAGCAAATTACGGCCAGGTATCAAAAAGGGTTCCTTCACATCCACATGCCGCTGCGGGAATTGACAGGAGGGTATTTTCGAACGTTGGAGATTCAAAAAAGGTAACTCTTATTTTTGGAGCTGGCTTGCCAGAATGCGGGCCAACAGTCCTTTTTTTTCTTTCATCAGGACACCATAAATGTCAGCGGCCGATGTGCTGCGAAGTTTTGCCTGCAATTCTTCCGGAAACAGATCCAGTAAATGGGCTGCTTCATGCGCCTCCATGCTTTCCAATTGTGTCAGTTCGTCGATGGCCACTTCCAGCAGTTCCCTGCCTTTTGTCCGGCTGGTGGCTACCGGGTTGTAGCGAGAGGTGGCATCCCGCAATGCCCAGCTACCATAGTCGATCTTTAGTTGGTCTACCTGCCGGGTGAGCGGATGGGCCGGGCCCAATGCCCGCTCCAGTATCGAATGCGTGGCACTTTTCCATGCCTCCAGATCAAAATCAGGGGCATCTAGTTTTTCAATCCGTTTTTGTAGCAGGGGGATAAAGGAAGTAGGCATGGTATGGGGCAATCGTTCAGATAAATGTAACCCATATCTGCGGGAAAGCCACCTTCTTTCCGTGGATTTCATGTTGCAGGAGCGCATCAGCTTTGCCCTTTACCAGCCGGTTACCCGCTCTCCCCGCAAGGCCCACGTACTACCCCCGATCGGGGCTATCGGGGCACCTTTTGGCTGTCAGAGAGAGAAAAAACGGTCAACCCAGCCCGGATGGAGGCCGGCACGATGGCCTGTGCGGACAGCCGGAGTACAGTATCCAGATGGCCTGCCGGTAGTGCTCCCTAAAAAAAAACGGCCGGTATACCCCGGCCGTCCTCATACAGGGGTCAATCTTTCCGTTTACCAGCCCCAGCCTTCGCGGTATTCGCGTTTTACAAACTGGTTGGCTTCGTCAAAGTTCGTGACCTTCATGTTGGGGCCATCCCAAAGCAATTTGATGTAGCGACCAGGGTAATCAAATCCCCCGCCCTCTTTGGATTTGCGCAGGTCGAAACTTCGCAGGGCGAGGTTGCCCATGAGGATGCTTTCGGTAAGCGGGCCTGCCATTTCAAAATCTGAACTGCATTTTTCGGCATTGTCGTACCCTGCCATACAGGCATTTACCCATTGTACATAGTGTCCTTCGGGTACACGTGCGAGGGTTTCGGGCACAGCTACTTCCTTGGTTTGGGAGGTAGGCAGGAGTTTGGGATCGCGACCGTAGGTACTGCACATCATTTTACCTTTGGTTCCTACCATGATCACTCCATTACCCCCATCTCCCATGACTTCATCTGCACCGAGTTCTTCGGGACGCATGGGCTGGATGCCCCCGTCCATCCAGTGGAGTTTGACGGGCGACTTGCCGTCACGGGCCGGGAAATCGAGGATGATGTGTGAGGAGGGCGGGCAGCTTTCGGGGAAGTAGCCTCGCTTGAACTCATCGACATACACACTGCCTACACTACATTCGACAGCCGACGGGTAGCCCAGTTGGAGGGTTTTGAAGGCCGGTTCGATGATGTGGCATGCCATGTCGCCGAGTGCACCGGTGCCATAGTCCCACCAGCCACGCCAGTTGAAGG
>JAOUOM010000434.1 GCA_029880385.1 Cyclobacteriaceae bacterium
AGTTGAATTTTTAATATGTATGTATTTGTCCACAATTTTTCTGACTTATCCACACACTTTAAGGAAGGCATTGTAAACAACAGAAAAACAGACAGATACAAAAATCTACAGAAGCTAAATACCTGTTGATAAGTAAAACCAAGCGTACAAGCAATTCATTTTTAATAGCCATGAATACCAGGCACATAGAAAAAATACCACAACAAAGAGTTATGAATAATAAAAAATAACAAAATTTATCAACGGCTGAATATTTTTTCTGGTTGTCCGGAATTTGTTCAATAGCAGTCTGACTGGCTTGGTTTGTACTATTTTTTTTATTCGAAATGTTTGATAAAAATGGAAAATTAAGGACTGGTTTGGGTCAGGGAGTCATTATTGACGGTAAAAAAGGTTTCTGCTGCACAAAAAAAGGCCTGCTTTTGAGGCAGGCCTTTTGGTACATATCGTTATCAGGTTCAGGAAATGACGGCCATTTTTACCGGATCCCAATTGATCACTTTGTTGCCAAAATAACTC
The DNA here is from genome assembly GCA_029880385.1 of Cyclobacteriaceae bacterium. Classification (GTDB taxonomy): domain Bacteria; phylum Bacteroidota; class Bacteroidia; order Cytophagales; family Cyclobacteriaceae; genus JAOUOM01. The sequence continues at coordinate 520 of JAOUOM010000434.1, forward strand.
AGGTTTGTAGCAAGTGAAGGCCCTGCGGAGCGCAAACCAAATGAGCCATCTTCGGTCACTTTTGCGCCGGTACGAATCCCATTGATAAAGGAAGTCCAATGCGCTACATTGTCGTCATATCCATCGGGTGTTTGATAGATTTGTTCACCCGGGTCTTTCATGGCATAATTTACGGGGTACTTTGCCTTGTACCATTTTTCATATTCCTTTTGCTGGGCCGATGAAAACGTTTCATAGGAATCCCATCCGCCATAGCCCGGCGCATCATCCAGTTTATTTTTCTTGATAATTATCTGACCCCATCCAAGTTCCATGGTACCTTCTGTTCCGATCAGGCGCAACAGGTTACTGCCTCCACCACTATCCACGAAATTTACCCGGATTTGAAGGTTGAAGGCTGCATGACTGGCAGTCTGCGGATAATCTACGACGGCAAGCATTACATCGGGCACATCCCTTCCATCTTTCCAGAAACGTAATCCACCGGAAGCAAATATCCTGTTCGGTCCCTGACTTCCCAGTACGACATGAAGACCAGTAAATAAATGAACAAACAGGTCGCCGGCTACTCCGGTGCCGTAATCCTGGTAATTTCTCCAACGGAAGAAACGAAGCGGGTCAAAATCACGAACCGGGGCATCACCCAAAAATCCTTTCCAGTCGACGGTTTTTTCTGACGCATCGGTGGGGATGGAATACTGCCATGCCCCATTGGCCGAAAAGCGGTCGGTGTTAGCCTCTGCGATGATCAATTGCCCGATGGCTCCTGATTTATACAGTTCGGCTGCTTTGTGATACAAAATGGAGCTGGCACGCTGGCTACCCACTTGCAGGGTTTTTCCTGATTTTTTCTCAGCTTCGATTACGGCATACCCTTCTTCGATTTTGTGAACCATGGGTTTTTCACAGTAAACAGATTTCCCTTTGTTGAGGGCATCAATGGTAATTCGGTCATGCCAGTGATCTGAAGTAGCCACGCAGATGGCATCAATATCCTTTCTGTCCAGCAATTCCCGGTAATTTCGGGTTGTCGCAATGTTGTCGCCGTATAGTTCTTTGGCACGCGTCAGCCTGCCATCGTATAAATCACACGCTGCCACAAACTCCACGCCCGGGACTTTTACGGCAGCCGCCAGGTTATTGTATCCCATGATACCCATACCTACCACGGCAAGTCGGATTTTGTCATTTGGCCCTGCGTTTTTTTGCAGATCCTCTATGATTTGTGTGTTTTTGGGATCGGCAGATGCAATTGCCGGCATGGTGGCTGCGAGTAGTCCGGTTCCTGTCTTTTTTAAAAAATCCCTCCTAGTTTTTATGGCCATTTTTCTGATAGTTTAAATAAGTGAAATGTGTTTTTATAAAGCCCAAAGTACGGTGTAATGTGTTAAGTTAAAATGGATATTCCATCAATGGAAAAAAGGCAGGTGTTTTTCATCATGTCAATGGAAATAGCATCTCTGAAATCCATAAATGAGGGATTCATTAATTAGCTCAATACGACAATGGTTGCTTATGCGAAGCATACAGGCAAACGACAAGCAGGCCATTGCGGTAGTTTTGTTCCATTTTGTGTTCGGGCATATAATCCTCAATCAGGAAATGACGCTCAAATTCCATAAAAACCCTTTCCTGTTGCGAAGTATTGGATGCCGGCCATTCGGTGGTCACATCTCGTTTCCCTTTTATGACCATAAGTTTCCCTTCAAACCCGATGGAAATCTCTTTTTCCTGATAGCCGGGCAGGGAAAGTTCTATCTTAAAAATTAGTTTGGGGGCTTGTTCTTCCTGTTTACTGTCATATATATCATGAAACAGGGACTTGTCAAACGGATCAATACCCAAAAATTGGTCACGGTCTACATAATGTGTGTTGCCTTCCCTGATCCGATGGTGAAAGCTTTTTGTGTGCACATGTAATTTTTCCCCGATATACATAAGTTTGATTGGTTGGTGGATGTTTTATGCCCATCAAGTTGAACATTGTGACCCGATTAAACCATGAGTGAAGTCACGTGATGGGAATGATTTTTAGCGATATAGTTGGTAAGTTTATTTGTATATCGTAATATTGCGATATGGGAATAACCAAAACGGATCTTTTTAACGAAAGGCAAAATGAACTGGCCCGTATGGCCAAGGCATTTGCCCACCCTGCACGAATCGCCATTCTGGAATATCTCCTGACGGCCAATCAGTGTATCAATGGGGATCTGGTCAATGAATTGGGATTGGCACAACCGACAATTTCACAGCACTTGAAGGAGCTGAAAAACCTGGGGATTATCCAGGGTAGCGTGGAAGGTACATCCATGTGCTATTGTATCCATGAGGAAAACTGGCAGTTGATAAAAGGGCAGTTTGATGAATTGTTTAATCGCTATAATGCCATAAAGAATTGTTGTTAACTACTAATTATGAAGACATCAGAAGAATTAAAGCAAATCGTACGGGAAAAGTACAGTCAGATAGCTTTACAGGAAAAAAGTGACAATGCCGCATCATGTTGTGGCGCAACCGATGTGTCCAATAAAGTCTATACTATCATGATGGATGACTACAGCGTGCTTGTTGGATATGAACCTG
>JAOUOM010000435.1 GCA_029880385.1 Cyclobacteriaceae bacterium
GGGTTTACTTCATAGGTAAATGTGAAATCCTTTTGGTTTCGCCGGGCAAATTCACGCAAGACTGGCTGCCGGAAAGCAATCCACATCCCACTGTGCGTCTCATAACTGTTCAGGTCGTGCCGCTCCGAGGCATGTCCCATTGGCAACACATAATCGGCATAATAGGCCGTTTCATTCCATGTGGGCGTAAGGGCAATATGCATGCCCATCAATTCCGGGTCAGAAAGTGCCTCAATCCATGAAAAACCATCCGGATATGTCCATACAGGATTAAATACACGGGTGAAATACACATCCATTTTTCCCCTTCCGTCTTTGAGGAAATGGGGCAATAACTGGCTCATTTCATGAAATGCCAACGGATACTCTACCGGATAATGCAATTCATTCCAGAATTTTTGTGCCGGTGGATTGTCGAAAAATTCAGGTTTAAACTTGTTCCACGCACTGGGGGATGTCCCGCCTACGGATCCTACCGCTCCGGTAATGACACTCAAAAAGTGAATACACCGTGCTACGGCCCATCCGCCAAGGTTTCCACTACCGGCACTACGCCAGTTGTGACAGGCAAACCGTGTCCCGGCCCGGGCAATTTCCCTTGCCACTTCTACTATCACTTCGGCTTTGGCTCCGGTTTCGGCTGCAGCATATTCGGGCGTATATTCTTTGTATTCTTCGATCAGCTTTTCAATAAAAACCTCAAATGTCACATCCGCACCCGGGTGTACATGTTGAAGGTACTCCCGCCAGTTGACCCAGTTTTCCATATATGACCGGTTGTAGGTACCTTCTTCCAGTATGATCTTGACCATGGCCAGCAGGGCTGCTGCTTCGGTACCCGGATAGGTTGGCATCCAGAAATTGGCCATGCTTGCCGTATTCGACAATCGCGGATCCATCACGGCCAGTTTGGCCCCTTTCATCATACCCTCCATAATCCGCTGGGCGTGGGGATTGAAATAATGGCCGGACTCCAGGTGTGCACTTATCAGCAGGATAAAGTCCGCATTGGCATGATCGGGTGATGGCCGGTCATAACCCTGCCAGATGTTGTACCCAAAGCGAGCCCCTGAGGAACAGATATTGGTATGGCTGTTGTGCCCGTCAACGCCCCAGGCCTTTAGTACCCGCTCGGCATAGCCCTCATGCCCGGGTCGGCCAACATGATAGGCGATTTCGTTGTTGCGTCCTTCCTGTAAGGCCTTTCTTATTTTAGCCGAAATATCATCCAATACTTCATCCCAGCTTACACGTTCCCATTCACCAGAGCCCCTTTCCCCTTTTCGCTTCAACGGATAGAGGATACGATCCGGATCTGTCAGTTGATTGACGGTAGCCGGGCCTTTGGCGCAGTTTCTGCCACGGCTTCCCGGGTGATAGGGATTTCCTTCAAATTTACGAACCGACCCGTTTGCTTTGTCAATGTACGCAAGCAAACCACAGGCAGATTCACAGTTAAAACAGGTGGTGGGTACTACACCATAGGTTTTTTTCTCCCGTCTGGCCCACCCTTTGGCTTCATATTCCTCCCAGTGGTCCCACTTGGATGGCGGGGGGTATTTCGTCAGCTTACCAGGTTCGGAAAGCGATGGGATAGATGCTCCTTTTACTTCATGTAATTTTGGGATAATGCGCAGGCTTTCTGCGATTTTCTCAATAACGGAAGGTTTATGTTTATATGTCATGGTTTCTGCTTCTAATCAGGTTAAAGGAATTCTCTGGGGTGCTTCGATCCAGATTTTTTCGGTTATAAAAATACCCAGCACGCTCAATCCGGCAGCAGGCACTACCCATTGGGATCCTGCCACCAGCAAAATAAGCGGGAGCAAATTGGTCGTGACCACCACACCCCACCAAAACAGCCGGGCATAACGTCCTTTTACAATCATGGTAACTACCCGGTGGGCATCTTCGGTAGGATGCGTAATGGTCAGTTCGACGAGCATGACCAACAGGTTTATCACTATTGACACCAGTAAAACCTGTCCCAATAGATCAACCCATTCCGCGTCAATGGATATAAAAAGTGAACTAATCAACAAAACACCTGCACCTGCCATTAGGCTATGCACCAGCATGTGAAGTGCCATGGATGGGCTTTGCCAAAAATCACGCCCTTTGGCCTGTGCAAAAAGGAAGGCCGTATATACGGCTACCAACAAAGCAAAAACAGCACTTCCCCAAAATCCGATGGTAACCAGTACGTCAATACCTAAGAAATTTCCTGCCAGCCATGCCGTGAGCAAGCCGCCAAACAAGGTGACAAAATAGCCGCCCCGTACCAGCCAGGAACCCCATTGCGGCCTCAGCAATACATATAAGAAACGATCAGGTCGGTCCAGGTCGATCACCAATAGCAATCCGGTAAGTAACAGAAATACGATCGACACAATCCCCGTGGCCCAGGTAAGTTCTGCTGACGGAACCAGTCCCATCAGCGTACCTAAAAACAACACCAAAAATGCCCCGGCCGAAATCGCCTTGGTCAATACATAGGAAGAAACCTCCCATCCCCACAGAATCCCCTTGTCCGGTGTGTCGTATACACGACGGGTCTTGCCGGCATTCATGATCACCTCAATTTGTTTGGGTGATGCATCCTTTTCCGATCCTCCCCCATAGGTGGCCAGTTTACTACCCGGCTTATGGCCCTGCAGATCCTGTACCATGGCGATCAGGTCCTTTCCTTCTGTGAGGCTCTCCGCAAATTTCGCATAATGCCCCACTCCTGTCGACTGGCTACTCCAGATATAGGTGTGTGAACGATCGGAAGCCGTCGGGTTTAGTGACGCATCATCCCCATTTATATAGTATACATTTGGGTTGGTACCCTTTTCAGGCTTTCGGGTCTTTACCTGCTGACGTGCCAGCAATTGGGCAATTTCCGTGTCAGGGTTTTCCATATCCCCGGATATGATCGCCTGCTCGGGACAAATGTTGACACAAGCCGGCTCCAATCCGATATCAACCCGATGGGCGCAGTAATTACACTTTGCCGCTGTGTGGGTCTCCGGGTCAATGTACAAGGCATCATATGGACATGCCTGCATACACGACTTACACCCTATGCAGCGATCATTATTGAAATCAATAATGCCATCCGG
>JAOUOM010000436.1 GCA_029880385.1 Cyclobacteriaceae bacterium
GGATTTGTTGCGATGAATCTAACGGATTTATGTGTTATTTCCAAAAAGGAACCAAAACCGACCGTGAAAAAGCCTCCGCTGCCGCACGTGTGCTATGTGTCCTTTTTAACATCCCCCTGCCGTAGTGGGTGGCCATTCCCCGTTGGTGATACCGCCAACGGGGGCACTAGGATAGTAAAGGGCTCTTCTCCCCCCTCCCAGCCCCGGCAGAAGCGGCATCCTTTCCATATTGGGATGATGTGTGGGTAGGATGGAAAGATACAGCGGATGACGGGTAGCCCGGCTGCCAAAGGGCCTGCCCCGGCCGCTCCGGATCCTCCTCGTCCGGCATCAACTAGCATGAAAGGGCATCGAAAAGCGCGTGCCATTCGTCATCCAGCGTGCCGGTAAAAACGGGTTTGCCTGCCCTGCGGTACCAGTAGGCGGCATTCCAGGCATCGCCCTCCCTGCGGTGCAGGTAGGCATGCACCCAGGCTGCTTCGGCTGTAGAAATATCCTGTACCAGTTGGTGGGCTTTGTGCCAGTCACCCGCACGCTCGGCCAGCAGGGCCTCCTGATAGATGGAATCTGCCATGCTCATTCGTTTTTGATCCTGGATTCGAGTGCCTCAAGGTTGCGGAAGCATCGGCGAAAAAACTGATAACGAACCGTATCGGAAGCTCCGCTGATCAGGTTTGACTTGCGGATGATGTTGCGCAGCCAGTTTTGGGTCTCCAGGTAATACTGGCTGTTTTCGGTCGCGATAAAGCCAAAATTAAACTGCCCCAGGTACACACGCCGGAGGTCGCCCACATTGACGATGATGCAGTTTTGCTCAAATTCTATTTCACTGAAATAGAGGTTGAGTTCTTCGCCATTTATCCTGGTCTGGAGGAAGTCATCGCGTTTTTTGGATATTTCGGCCATCTTCTGTACATGCTCCAGCAGCAGGCGCAATTCCTGGCATACTTCGAGGGCACTATCGGCAGAAGGAAAAATGCCGGAATCCCAATAAAAACGGATCTGATGGAGTGAGCCCAGGAAGGTGGTGTCGGTCCAGATTTCGGTAGAAGGGATGGAAATATAACTGTTGTAAATGGACTTGCCGATCCCGATAAGGGACTGATCAATTTTGTCGGGGTAGAACATGTCACTCTGAAGCTCATCGACGGTCATGATGGATTTCATCCAGTAGAACATTTTGAAGGCCGTGAGTACGGGAAACTTCAGGTAATGAAAGAGGGGGATGCCCTGTCCGGCATAGAGGATGTGCTTGTCAGCGGCAGTAGCCATTTTGACCCGCTCGATTTCCTCTGACAGGGAGAGGAAATAGTTGGAAAAGCTCTGCTGGCTTTCTTCGAGCGAATGATAGCGAAAAGACACCATGTGATCACCGTCAATGGCATTGAAGGCATCAAATGACAGGTTGAAATGGGCACAAAGCTGTGAGATTTCATCAAAAGTCAGGGATGTCTCCCCCCGTATCCTGCGGTAGGCACTGTCGTTGCTGATATCGAGAAGTGTCGCCAGTTCATTGACCAGTGAGTGGTTGGCAGGGATGATTTCCTGGATGTTTTTCAGGAACATGACCTGTCGGGAAACACCTGGATCCATATATGTGGTTGGTTTTGTGTAAGGAATTAGGGAAATCAAGTTACAATAATTTGCAGTTTTTGCAAATCCAAAAAGGAGAATGGCAGGATTTACCAATGATAGCTGGCAGGTGGTCCTGTGTGGGACACACTTGCATTTATTGCCAAAAGGTCGCCCAGGGCCCTGAATTGCCGTTTTTGCAGCTCCCATTCCAGGGCCACATTTGCTAAAACAAATCGCAGCTTTTAAACAAGTACGACAATGAAAAAGAACACATTACTACTTCTCTTTTGGTTGATTTTGCTGGTTTCGGCCATGGCACAATCAAAACCAACGATTGCGGTCGTCAGCATCGACACCAAAGACCTGGAAATCGATAACCTCACCATGGCAGGGATCGTACGCCTGGAACTGGAAAAAATCAACAAATTCGAGGTGCTGGATCGTTATGATGTCAGTGACATCATCACCAAAAACAACATAGATCCAGAGCAATGTTTTGGCAAAAATGCGGTGACACAAGCCGGCCAGTTGCTCAAGTCTGACAAGATGCTGACGGGAAGTGCCGAAAAGATCGGAGATAAAATCATCATCATCCTCCGGCTGATCGATGTGCCCGGTGCCCGGGTCGAAACAACCAGTGTAATGGAATACCTCAATGCACAGGACGAAATCCAGACCATGGTATTGATCTCGATCAACGAGCTGCTGGGCATACCCAACGACCCACACCTGGTCGACCTGCTGATCAACTATAACCTGCCCATCACTACCATGAAAACTACCATGAGTCTAAATGGCCCACGAATGGGGGCAACCTATACAAGCGGGGAAACAGGGGAACGCATGCAGGCAGCCAAAGACGAGGGTGGCTTTAATATGTTCCCGGTATCGTCCATGTTTGGCTACCAGTTTGAAAAACAATACCTGAGCTCCGGGGATTTTCAGGCACTGGTGGAAATGGTGGTGACTGTCAACGGGCTGGAGTCGGGGACATTTATCCCTTCCGTGACCTTGCTTAACGGCTTCCGGTTTAACAAAAGTGGCTTGGAAATCGGGTTGGGGCCCATTTTCAGGGCGGTAAAAGTGGCGCGTGGGTATTATCAGGACGGCAAATGGTTCCTGGAATATGAACAACCCGAGCTACCTGTTGGTGCCACTATTCTGGAGCGTCTGGACAACCGGGGCAATGTGAAGCCTTCTCTTGGACTGATCGTCGCTTTTGGGAAAACCTTTCACTCCGGTTACCTAAACATCCCGATAAACGTATATGCGTCGCCGCGAAAAGATGGCACGGTAATGGGCATTACATTTGGCTTTAACACCACCCAGCGACCGAAACTTTAGTATTCCTTCTTCATATATTCATTAAAAAGGGCCATTCTGTTTGAATGGCCTTTTTTTTTTACCCGGGAAACGAAGGCCTTACTTCTATTTTGCTGGGCAATGTACGGGACGGCATTTTCAGAAGGTCCACCACCATCTGCCCAATGTCTTCCCGTTGTATTTTCCACGCATCTGCCG
>JAOUOM010000437.1 GCA_029880385.1 Cyclobacteriaceae bacterium
TACCGATACCCTGGATTTGAGTGTGTTGGGTTTGACCGGGGTGGCCGATACTTCATTCAATACCCTGGATTATGAGGTGTCTACCATCGTTCGTAATACGGGCGTGGATGCTTCCGGTACTATTTCCATCAGCTTTTCGATGGTAGATATGGCGTTTAGTTATTTCAAAGCCGATCTTAAGACCTATGATTTTGATTCATTGGCAGAAAATATTTCGCTCGGATTGCCACAAAGTGAATTTCCGGACAATATTGGATTTTCCAACCCACAATTCCGGATCAACGTAACCAATTCAACGGGGGTCACAACCGGATTGCGTATCAGTGAAATTTCAGTAAAAATGGCTGACAGCTCCACTCAAATCATTACCGGAACATTTGATGACAATCCGTTCATCACAGATCCGGCACCCAATCCGGGTGAAGTGGTCACCAGCCAGTTTGAGATCAACAACCAAAATACGGATAACCTGATTTCCTTGCTCAACAACATTCCCAGCAGTGTGTTATTTAAGGGGTTGACCACCATGAACCCCAACGGCACACCCGCTTCGCTAAATTTCATTACCGATTCGAGCAAAATATCCATGAGCGCCCAATTGGTCATCCCCATGGAAGGATATGCAAACAATTACCAATTGAAAGACACCGTCAATGCCAATCTTAACATAGGGGATAATGGATTCATAACGCTGGATGAGATCAACCTGAGACTACAGGTTGAAAATGCCTTTCCGTTTGGCCTGGGGCTCCAGGTGTATTTCCTGGATTCACTGGACAATACCCTCATTTTGGACAGCTTGTTTAGTAGTGCCGAATCACAGCAGGTCTTCCCTGCTGCCCAGGTAGACGGCACGGGTCTGGTCACTTCGCCTACCATCCAGGTCACGAACGTTACCATGGCCATCGAAAAATATGAGCGGGTCAGAAATGCCGGATCGATGGTCATTGTGGCTTCCCTATCTACACCAGGCGCAAATGATATTCCACGAAAATCCGTGAAAATCACAACCAGCAACTATTTTACCATTGGTATGGGACTTTCGGCTCATGCCTTAATTGATCCCAACACACCGAACTAGAGGAACCATGCACCTATCGAAATATACATACATTTCCCTGCTCACGATTGGCTTGTTGGCATATGCACAGGCCCTACAGGCGCAACAGGAATTTACGATGTACCACATGCCGGCATTGTCGCAATCCGTCTACCTGAACCCCGCCAATGTACCCGAACACAAAGTTTCCATCACATTGCCCGGCACTTCGGTTTTTGTGGGGTTCAACAACTCGGCGTTGAGCGTCCGGTCATTGATGGACAAAAATGGTACGGTTGATTACCAAAAATTCATTGACGGCCTGAGTAAGAGTCGCAATTACCTGGGAATGGGCCTCAAAACCGACCTGCTCAATGTTCGCTTCAAGGCAGCAAATAATTTCTTTTCCATCAACTCCCAGGTCGTAAATGATTTCCGGTTTACCTATCCCCGCGATTTGCTGGGTATTTTACAATCCGGTATCAGTGACGGCTATTCCCTCAGTGGTCTGGGCGTTCATTTCAACTCCTACCTGGAGTTTGGTGCCGGTTTTACCCGTGTAAAGCCCGATTCAAAATGGACGTACGGTGCCCGCATCAAGCGGCTCAAAGGAATCGCCAACATACAGACCAAAACGTCCGAAATTGAACTGACCGTAGACCAGAACAACCTGTACAACATGGATCTTACGACCAACATGGAAGTAAATATCGGGGCAGGTGTGGATGGTGACGTATACCAAACCCTGGACGATCTGTCCAATATGAATTTGTCCGTAAATAATGCCAGCGATGTAAAGCAAATCGTGAAAACCCTGAACAAGGGCATGGCCGTAGATATGGGAGGTACCTTTCAGTTTACACAGAAAATAAGCTTTGGGGCCAGCCTGATCAACCTGGGCTATATCAACTGGAATGGCTTTGCCCAAAACAGGAAGATCAATTCAACCATTCGTTTTGATGGGGTCACGCTCCATAACATGGGTTTTAAAAACAACCTCGACAGCATCACGGCACAGCTGGATTCCATCAAGGCAGGTTTTAGTGATCAATTTCAGAACGGCATGGTGACCACCTACAATCCCTACCGGAGCTGGTTGCCCACACAGTTCTTTTTGTCATCGCATTTTCAGCTTTCCCCCAGGCTCAAGACATCCGCATCGCTCTACGCCGAATTTTTCAATGGCATTTCCGTGGGGCCTGTAGTCGGGATGAACTACCGCTTTGGCCGGGTTTTCAATTTTACGGCTTCCTGGTGGGCGGTTCGTAAAAGTGCCAGCAACATGGGGCTTGGCCTTATTTACAAACCCTGGTTTGGACAGGTATATCTGATCATGGACAATGTCCTGCCTGCCAGCATGGTGAAAGTCAGTGATCCGGGCCTCAACCTGAATGGCCTCTACCTGCCCTATACCGTCAAAAATTTCAATGCCCGACTGGGGATGAACATCGTGTTTGGCAAGCTGCGCGAAGAAAATCGCCTGCCCATGATGGGTCTGACCAAACGCAACAACGCCGTTAGAAAATACCTGTACAAACCGTCATATCAGTAGGACTTACACCAAAGACAGAAAAAATCAGATGAAAAAATATAGCTGGACATTCCTCATTTTGATCGCAACGGTTATTCATGCCTTTTCGCAAACCGTGCTGATTTCACCGAAAAATAATTTTATTCCGTTTGGTATCAGCGACAGCATCAATAGTACATACGACGAGATCAACCCGGTACTCACACCAGATGGGAATACCCTGTTTTTTTCGCGACTCAACCACCCGGCCAACCACTACGGAAAAAATCAAAGCCAGGACATCTGGTATAGCCGGAAAAGTGATGACGGTAGCTGGTCGGCACCCGCCCGGGTAAATGCCTTTTTCAATAACAACAGATACAATGCCCTCTATAGCGTATCGGACGATTGGGAATTTTTGGTATCGGGTGCCTATACCCGAAATGGCCGCTACAGGAAAAGAGGCGTGTCCCTTGTAACCTATGACAGCCTGTTTCAAAGCTGGAACGGCCCCATCAACGTACGGATACCTGCCTACAGTAAA
>JAOUOM010000438.1 GCA_029880385.1 Cyclobacteriaceae bacterium
TGCTGGAAAGCAACCTCCTTACGATACTGCCTGCCGAGCGGGTCAAAATGCGTCTCATCGACCGCTATGCCTATGCCAGTGATGCCAGTCATTTTTATCTGGTACCCTTGGCCGTTGTACAACCGGTATCGATGGAGGAAATCCGCCAACTGTTTGCCTTATCGCACGACATGGGCATCAATATGACTTTTCGTGCAGGTGGCACCAGCTTGTCAGGACAGGCAGTTTCGGATGGGATATTGGTGGATTTGAGTAATTACTGGCGTAAAGTGGTGCCTGAGAATGACGGTCACACGGTTCGTGTGCAGCCGGGGGCCATCGGGGCACATGTCAACCTTGCCCTCCGTCCTTTTGGACGAAAAATCGGACCAGATCCGGCATCCATCCAGGCGGCGATGATGGGCGGGATTTTGTCTAACAACTCAAGTGGCATGTGCTGCGGGGTTGTCAACAATTCGTACCATACGCTCCAATACATCACGTTTGTTTTGCCAAACGGGCATATATATACGACCGAAAAACCGGAGGATTATGACCGGTTTGAAAAGGAAGAAGCCGACCTGGCTTCGGGCTTACGGCAGTTGCGTACCAATGTATGGTCAAATGCGGATCTGATGGAACGCATCCGCAGGAAGTACAAACAAAAAAATACGGTGGGTTACTGCCTCAATGCGTTTGTGGATTTTGAACACCCGCTGGATATCATGGCCCATGTGATCGTAGGAGGGGAAGGCACACTGGCTTTTATTGCCGAAGCTGTCCTGCATACGTTGCCAGACCTTCCGCAAAAACTGACGGGTATGCTGTATTTTGATAGTCCGGAAAGTGCCTGTAAAACCATTCCTGATTTGATCCGGACAGGTGCTGAAGCGCTTGAATTTATGGACAGGGCTTCGCTGCGCTCTGTGGAGTCAATGCCCGGGGTCCCCGATTTCCTTCAAAGCCTCCCACCGGGTGCTTCCGCAATTTTGTGCGAATATCAGGAGGGATCGGAAGAAGGGTTGCAACAGGTTTTTAACCAGGCAAAACCAGTATTGGACGGTTTGCCGTTATTGTTTCCTCCGGTTTTTACCAGTGACCCGCACGAGCAGGCTATTATGTGGAAAATTCGTAAGGGCATGTACCCGTCCGTAGCGGGCATGCGGGCCAAAGGAACATCGGCACTGATGGAGGACTTTACATTTCCGGTGGAGCGGCTGGGTGAGGCTGTGGTGGATGTACAGCAATTGTTTGCCAAACACGGCTATGAAAACGGGATCATTTTTGGCCATGCCAAAGACGGCAACCTGCATTTTGTCATTTCACAAAGCTATGCGACCCAGCCCGATATAGACCATTATGAAAAATTCAATGAAGACATCTTTCACCTTGTCTTAGCTAAATATAAGGGTTCCTTAAAAGGTGAGCATAGTTCCGGTCGGGCGGTATCTGCTTTTATTGAAGCAGAATGGGGGTCAGATGCTTATGACATCATGCGCCAATTAAAAAAACTAAGCGACCCGACTGGCCTGCTCAATCCCGGTATTGTCATTACGGAGGATAAATTGACACATGTACACAACCTGAAGGTAATGCCCGTTGTGGAAGGTGAAGTCGATCGTTGCATTGAGTGCGGGTTTTGTGAAAACAGCTGCCCCAGCCGGGACATTACCTTGACACCCCGTCGCCGGATCGGTGTACGCCGTGCCATGAAGCGCCTGGAAGAAGCCGGGGATCATGCGACTCGGAAAGCCCTATTGAAGGACTATGCCTACGAGGGACTGGATACGTGTGCGGTGGATGGCATGTGTGCCACGCAATGCCCGGTCGATATCAACACGGGTGAACTTGTCAAGCGGTTGCGGGCTGAAAATCATTCGCGCTTCCAGCAGCGGGTCGCATGGCAACTGGCAAAAAAATTTCATTGGATTGAAAAAACCGCCCGTCTGGCGTTTCGGACCGGCATTGCAATAAATGGGGTTATTGGAAGGAATTTCATGAAAAACCTTACGTCTGTCAGCAAAAAGGTATTGGCGGGTACACCTTTGTGGCCGACCAGTTTGACCAAATCTGATACGGCATTTTCTGAAAAACTCCTGCGCAGCCAGGGCCATCCGGTAGCAGACAGTCCGTCTGTTGTGTATTTTACTTCCTGCATTTCCCGTATGATGGGAAACGAAAGTATTGCTTCGTTTTTGTCGGTCTGCAAAAAAGCCAATGTTCAACTTCATTTTCCTTCCCAAACCATGGGGACTTGCTGTGGTCAGGTTTTTTCATCCAAAGGGTATACGGAGGCCTATGGCTTTACCGCAAATCAGATAATCGAACGGTTGTATGCAGACACTGGGGAAGGATGCTTGCCTGTGGTAACGGATGTGACCAGTTGTACGCAAACGATCATGGGCAGCCGTCCCTATCTGACGGAAGAAAATAAACTTCGATTTGACCGGATGACGTTTGTCGATGTGATCGAATTTGCTGCCTCCACGCTTGTTCCCAGGTTACAGATTAGCAGGCCCAAGAAGAACGTTGTTTTTCACCCGGTATGCTCGGCACATAAGATGGGCTTGGTGGCGCAGCTACAGGCTGTGGGCAACGCATGTGCCGAAAAGGCTGAGATTCCTGTTTTCTCCGGCTGCTGTGGAATGGCGGGAGACAGGGGTTTTTATTTTCCTGAGCTGACGAAATCAGCCACCCATAAAGAGGCATCGGAAGTCCGTCAAAAAGAATATGACGGGTATTATTCCACTTCCAGAACCTGCGAGATGGCACTTTCCGATGCTGTCGGAAAAAATTATGAGTCCCTGATGGTCTTACTGGATGAGGTATCCGGCGGGCTGCCTGATTGAAAAAATGAAAAAACAAACGGAACTAAGGGTGTCCTGAACGGGTGCAGCCGGATGTTCCACTAAACATAAAAGGAAATACAATGAGTTATACATTCAATCCCCCTTCGCGCATTTTGATGGGTCCGGGGCCTTCAGATGCCCATCCGCGTGTGTTAAAAGCCATGTCCAGTCCCCTGATCGGACACCTTGATCCGGAATTTGTCCGCATGATGGATGAAGTCAAAGACATGGTACAACAGACGTTTATGACCAAAAACATGCTCA
>JAOUOM010000439.1 GCA_029880385.1 Cyclobacteriaceae bacterium
GGACTCGGCCGGTTCAGCAATTGTCAGATAGGCATGAGTGGTGTAAGTTGCCGGATTTATATTCATATTGGCTCGTGTGAGCTCGGTTCCGTTCACGTAAATGATGGCACCATCGTCATATTTCAGGCTGAGGGTGAATCCTGTGCTGTTAAGGTCACTGGCCGTAATCATAAATTTTTTTCTGAAATAAGTAGTGATGTGTTTGGCATTACTATCGACACCATACCCCAAAACAGTTGTCTCATCGCCATCTCCATAACCCAATTCTCCATTTCCGGTTTTCCAGGCTATGTCATCAAAAGATAATTGTCTCCATGCGGTTCCCTGATCACTTCCATTGTCGAGGTATTTCCAAGCTGATCCCTTTGCTACGATGCTGCTTTTGTTCATTGTTTTCCATCCGGCAAACTGATAGCCTGGTTTTGATCTGGCCTCAAGTTCCAAAAGCTGATTTTGGATATAGGGTACACAAATGGTACTGTCAGGTACCTGATGGCCATTCATTGTAATTGATCCGGCCATAGTTTGTGAACGAGCCAGTATCAGGTTTACCGGAATGTCAAACCCATAGTTTGCCAGGTCACTCAACAGGTAATAGGGTCTTTCATCCGCATAAATTTTCAGGATATTTACCTGATTAAGCCAGGAGGCTACCGAGGGAATGGCATTGCCGTATGAGGAGGTGGTTCCTTTCCATCTTGCCACATGATTGGCTATTTCAGCTTCGATCCTGCTTTTGTGATCATCTATTATTTTTTTTACGCGTTCCGGATGAAAGGTCGTGAGCATGTGGTTGGCTAGCCGCTTTCCAAAATATTCCCTGTACCCTGGGTTTTTCATTAGCTGGTGAAATGGGAGTACTGGTTGGGCATCAAAAAAACCGGTAAGATATTCGGCCGACCTGATAAAGCCCCGATCCAAATCCATCAAGATCCATCGCCATTTGCCTGTATTTTTTGGCTTCCAGGCCATGACATTGTGGCCAATCGATACATTGCCTACATAGAGCTCGGTAATGATATAGTCAGTAAAATTTTCTATGTCCATCAAATTTGCGACGGCATCATAATTTGCCTGTATACTCAGGTCTTTTTGAACCATGCTTTTGAAATACAGGTATTCATCCATTGTGCCTTCCTCTGCTAACACCTCATTTTCAATCATATCATAGGTGCCTCGGGCCACGCCATGGGTTTCCTCAAGTAGGCTACCATCTATTTTTGGACGAATGTTGTGGATTCCCATGTATTGCCCATTGAAGTAAACAATGCTGGGACGGAAATCCTGATAGTCTACATTCATGTTCTCCCGTGTGATATCCTGTCCCAAAATATCCCGGAAAAGGGTAAAGCTCCAGTCACTTCCAGATGCCCTCAATGCAAAAGATTCAAAATTTGTACGCTCTCCATCAAAAAAAAGCGGATAGCTAAGACTACCAGATCCATATCTGTTCCTAAAATAAATGCCCAGCATTTTTTGAGGCAAAATCCATGAATTTAACCCATTTATTTTAGCTCCTGCCTGTTCGTTAAACCCTGCCCGATCACTTCCGTTGTTTTCAAAAAATTCAATATTTATCGGTATTTCCCAATCAGGCTTGAAATTTTGCACATATATTCCTTGTGTAGAATCCCAAAAATTTGCAGGCTCACTGACCACTGAAATGACCGGAAGTTTACGTGCGCCCAGGTTTTCATTAATAAAATAAGAATGAGTGACAATGGGGCCTGGCCCTTTTCCGGCTTCCATTATCCGCGCCCTGATTATGGTAGTTGTTGAAATTACCAGTGGAGTGGAAAAAATTGGAGAAAACAATCCCGGCTCCGAACCATCCGTCGTATAGTGGACTTCTCCTCCCCTGTCTGTTGTCAGATTTACAGTAACCGATTGGTCAAAAAGCCCTCCAACTACGCTAAAGTCCGGTGTGTGGTTTACAAATCCGGTATATCCATCGGTACCATTTGGTGCATTGGGCGTCGGTACAGCAAAATATAACCACTCACTGGGCAAAGCAGGATTCCTTCCCATCGAAATATCTGTTTTTTGGAGTGGATAACTGAATGTATCAATTGGATTTAGGGCAGGGCCATACAAACCAATTGACTCCCCATTCTGACCCAGTTTGAAATTTACATGGTTTTGGAAACTATTGCCATCAGCCCAAAAAAGCTGAAATCCATTCGCAGCAATCCACAAATCTCCGGCAATAAGCCACTTGGTCGGATTGTTAAGGTCATCGGTCAAAAAATAACCATTAAGATTTACTGCAGTACTTCCAGCGTTGTGGATTTCAATCCAATCCGAAAATTGCCCATAGTCTTTGTCCGAAAGGGTAGTGGCATTTGATGCCATAAATTCATTGATAGATAATTGGCTATACGCAGGTGAGATAAGGGTAAATAACAGGAGATACAGTGTCCAATAATATCCTGAATTTTTTAATGAGCTCATTTACTTTTTGAAATTAGTAAAAAATGTACGTTTTCAATAAACAAAAATGATCATTAAAGTAGAATTGTAGGGTTAAAAACATAACAATTTTTAGACATCATATAAATGTTTGCTGATATTGGAGCAACACTGGCTGGCTTTTTGGCCACATCACTCCCGCTCTCCCCGCCAGGCCCGCGTCCTGCCCACGATCGGGGCTATTTGTTATTGTTTTTTGCGGTTTGCCAGATTTGCGGGATTGATGATTCTGTCAGATTTTTATCCACGTTTCGTTAATAATGGGAATTGTCAATATATTTAAAAAAATCCAAAATGGAACATCATTCACCTAAAGTCGCCATCGGCAACATTAGTATGCTCCACGTGTCAATGGCAGGTATGTCTGCTTTGTTTGGCCTGGTGGTCAGCATACTTCACTTTTCAGGTTCTACCGCCGGTCAGCAGGAAGGATTCGAACTATTCCTATATCTGCCTGCGGGTGCGATACTGATTGCCTTTCCTGTTAGTACCCTACTTTTTAAAAACCAGTTGAAAACATCGCTTGAAAGCAACGTTGCTTTGCAGGAAAAAATGACAGCTTTTACAACGGCTCACCTGATTCGAATGGCTCTTTTTGAAGCCGTGGCTG
>JAOUOM010000440.1 GCA_029880385.1 Cyclobacteriaceae bacterium
GTTCAGTTTGCGGGTATAGAATTCGATCGCTTCGTCGTAATCATCCACGACAAGGGCTATTTGTACAATTTGCTGGTTCATTTTACGGGTAGATTGGAATACTCGATGATAACTCTGTTTTCAGGATTTCACATCAAAAATATGGTTTCACACCCGGCCTCATTGATTTTCAGCCGACAGTATTTTCTGCTGCCATGGGCATCGGTCACGGTCACGATATTTTCCTGTGTGGGAAAAATTTCCATCAGGTAATCGGCATGGATGTTTAGGCGTGTCCAGTTAGTGGATTTTCCATCAAAGGTGACCCAGTAGCTGTCGCCGACTGCTTCGATCTGCTGAAGGGTGAGTTGCATGGGTGCCCCGTCTGCCATCAATTTCAGGTGTTGTTGAAAATAGCGGTCTACAGACGGTCTGTTATGGGAAATAAACTCATCCAAACCCGTGGCAGGAAGGCCGGCAAAATCGCAGACGGCAGTTTGCAGGTCATTTTGAAAAACCTTTACGCTGATATGGGTAGTATTGCCCTTGTCGGTTACCTCCATTACCGACAGGTACAACGCATGTGTAGGCATCAGGGACAGATGACAGACCAGGAAGGAAGCAAAGAGAACGGACATAGGGGTGGCTTTAGAAAGTTTAAAATTACGTCAATTTCACCACCACTGATGGAAGAGTCCTGCTAACTTTCATGAAAAGTGGATAGACTTGTCATTACTCCCAAATCCTTTTTGATACCATGAAGCACATCTTACGCCTTAAAAAACCCTTTATCTCCCTTGCTGTTCCATTTTTGTTTGCGCTGCTGCTGTCCGGATGCCAGTCATCACGTGATCAAAAAAGGGTACTTGTTTTTACACGGGCACTTAAGTCCGTTCATGCTTCGCTTCCCGCAGGTATTGATGCCATTACGCGTCTTTGCCTGGAAAACGGAATTGCCGTTGATACGACAACTAACGGCGGGTATTTTCATGAAGATTCATTGCCCGCATACAGTGCCGTCATTTTCCTGAATACGTCTGCTGATGTACTCGACTACCGTCAGCAGGCTGATTTTGAACGCTACATCCAGTCGGGTGGCGGGTTTGTGGGCATCCATTGTGCGGCAGCCACCGAATATGAATGGCCGTGGTACAACGGACTGGTTGGTGCCTGGTTTGACGGCCACCCTGACCTGCAAACGGCCACTATCCATACAACTGACGTGGGGCACCCGAGTACCGATCACCTAATGAAGGATTGGGTGCGGTACGATGAGTGGTACAATTTTCGCAATATCCGGGAGGGATTGCAGGTGGTACTTACCCTGGATGAAACTACCTATGAGGGAGGCAACCATCCGGGCAATCATCCCATAGCCTGGTTTCACGAATATGATGGGGGAAGGAGTTTTTATACCGCACTTGGCCATACGACCGAGAGTTATACCGAGGAGGCCTTTCTCACACATGTGCTTGGGGGCATTCAGTATGCCATCGGAGACAACCGGGTGTCCGACTACCGTCAGGCCAAAAGCCAGCGGGTGCCTGCCGATGAAAATTTTGTAAAAGTGGTTTTGGATGAAAAACTCGACGAGCCCATGGAGTTGACCGTATTGCCTGATGGACGGATTCTCTTTGTCGAACGAAGGGGTGACGTACACATGTACCTGCCCGATGAACGCCGGACCATGTTGAGTATCCACCTTACCGTCCATGATGACTATGAAGAAGGCCTGTTGGGCATTGCGCATGACCCGGCATTTGCCGACAATCAATGGATTTACCTGTATTATTCGCCCAAAGGAGGTGCTTCTGTGCAGCGGTTGAGCCGTTTTACGCTTTCCGGCAATCAGGTACTTGCCGACAGTGAAAAGGTTATGCTGGAAATCCCGGCCCAACGTGAAGAATGTTGCCATTCGGCAGGTTCGATTGCATTCGGGCCCGACGGATTGCTCTACCTGAGTCTTGGCGACAATACCAACCCGCTTACCTACACCCATTATGACCGCTCATACCTGTTTGTGCCTCATGATGAACGTCCCGGGCGTAAAAACTGGGATTCGCAGCGTACATCGGGCAATACCAACGACCTGAGAGGGGGTATTATCCGTATCAGGCCCGAGGCTGACGGCACCTATACGATTCCTGCGGGCAATCTCTTTCCTCCGGGGGATTCCCTTTCGCGTCCCGAAATTTTTGTAATGGGTGCCCGAAACCCCTTCCGTATTTCCGTCGATCAGCATACCGGCTTTGTCTACTTTGGCGAAGTAGGCCCCGATACCGGACAGGACTCGGAGCGGGGGCCAAGGGGGTATGATGAATTCAACCAGGTACGACAGGCGGGTAATTTTGGGTGGCCGTATCATTTGGGCAATAATATTCCCTATTATCGCTACAACCACGCTACCGGTGTACTGGGGGAGGCCTTTGATCCGCAAAATCCCGAAAACCGATCGGTCAATAATACCGGGCGCACCCTGTTGCCGCCGGCACAGCCAGCGATGATATGGTATCCGTATGAAATTTCGGAAAAATTCCCTTCACTCGGGGAAGGGGGGCGCAATGCCATGGCAGGTCCTGTCTATTATGCTGCGGATTACCCGCCATCATCACGGAAATTCCCGGACTATTATAGCGGAAAATGGTTTATCTACGAATGGATGCGCAATTGGATCAAAGTGGTGACGTTCGACGAAAAAAATGACTTTGTCAAAACGGAGCCCTTCCTTCCCGGTCTTGCGCTGAGCAGCCCCATGGATATGGAGTTTGGCCCCGATGGTGCTCTCTACCTGCTCGAATATGGCACCAATTGGTTTACCGGTAACGACGATGCCCGTCTGGTACGCATAGATTACAACGACAAAAACCGGTTGCCAATCGCCCTGGCAACCACTCAGAATAGTGTGGGTGCTGTGCCACTTACGGTCCATTTCTCGGCAGATCAATCCTACGATTTTGATGTAGCTGACAGCCTCACGTTTCGTTGGGACTTGGTGAGTCCGACGGCCAAAGCACTGGGTACAGGCCGGCAACTGGACTATACATTTGAACAGCCCGGTGAGTATCGCGTCGAACTGATCGTAACCGATTCCAAAGGGG
>JAOUOM010000441.1 GCA_029880385.1 Cyclobacteriaceae bacterium
CAATCGCCTCTTCTTCGGTATACTGTGTTTCATTACCAATAAAATTATATTGACCATCGTATCCGGTTTCCTCATCTATAAATCCATCCCGTCTCATTGGGTTGAGGTCGTGCACATCTGCAAATGAAAGGGGACGATATACGTCTTGTACCCACTCATTAACATTACCGGCCATATTGTACAAACCAAATTCATTTGGCGGATAATCATAAATGAACGTTGTAATCATAGCCCCATCATTAAGTTTACCGGCAATACCGGCATAGTCACCTCGTCCTCTCTTGAAGTTGGCCATCATATAACCCATACTTTTTCCATATGGATTTCGCAAGGCATGTCCATCCCAGGGATACAATCTTCGATGTGTCTGTTGCTCATCCT
Organism: Cyclobacteriaceae bacterium; assembly: GCA_029880385.1. Lineage (GTDB taxonomy): Bacteria > Bacteroidota > Bacteroidia > Cytophagales > Cyclobacteriaceae > JAOUOM01. Next base: position 382 of record JAOUOM010000441.1, read on the forward strand.
GATACTGTGTGCCGATAAGTGCTTGGGCTGCATATTCCCATTCTGCTTCAGTTGGCAAACGATAGTCAGGCAGGATTACACCAGATTCCAATGGGGGTTTTGGTAATGTGGGTGCCGCTGATTCTGCTCCGGCAAATGCTTCGTCTCCTGAAAGCATGTCTTCGTAATATCCGGCATCCTCGGCCAATTTAAAGTTTACAACCTCTGTCCTCCAACGACAGAAATTTACGGCTTGCCTCCAGTTGACACCTACAACCGGGAAAAAGCGGAAACCGGGATAACGATAGTAATGCTCCCTGTAAGGGTCATTGAACGCTAATTCCTTCACCCAAACGGTAGTATCAGGAAGATTATTTTTCCAATACGTTTCATCAGAATCGGCCCTGATAAAGTATTCGTATTCCTGCCAGTGGAGATTGGCAACTTCTGTTTCATCCATATAGAAAGATGCCACGGTAACGGCTCTTTCCAGGTTATCCCTGGCAAATACCACATCTTCCTCAAATGAACCCAGGACGGTACGTCCTCCTTCAATAAAAACCAAATTGGGTCCGTCCGGCTGGCCTTCGTAATCACTCACCTGAAAACCACCTTCCTCATTATACTCAAGACCGGTGGTTTTACTGACGCCCAAATGATTGGTACTGGTAGGAACACCTCCCCCTCCAAAACAAGAGCTTAGTAAAATCGCAGCAGACCCTATAAGCATAAGACCTTTTCCTGCATAGACAATTTTTTTCATAACCTGTTTTACTTATATAAGCGCACTAAACTACTAATTAAGACAATAATTTTAAAAATACCTAAAAACCTTATTTGTATACACTCATTACCTAACTAATAAATTAGAAAAATGGCTTTTTATTGTGTTCTACAATAAAAACCTTTTTTAAATCGTTCCGATTCCTTCTTTTTTCGAATCCGCAAATTTCTTCCCTGTTTTGATTATTAATCATGACAAATTGTATGGAGCACATTGATCGCAGCATCTATTTGCGAAATTCCCAAGAAAGTAACGATTAGTTTTTTCTTATATTCCTTCATTTTACAACGTGTTGGGTTTGCCTTTACATAACGAAGTAATGAGCCAAATACGTCTGATTGAAAATAGGACTCTGGCTTATCTTCACTTATGTAGCCCCTCATATCTCCATTTTTGATAATTATCTTTTCAAAACCCAATTGAATCGCCGACCATCTCAATGATACGCTTTTTATCAACTCTTCTACCGGAATGGGCAACGATCCGAAACGGTCTGTCAGATTGGTTCTGAAAACCGTCAATTCTTCCTCCGTTTGGAGACTATCCAATGTGGTATACAATTGCAACCTTTCCGAGGTATTGCTGACATAGTCTTGTGGTATCAGGATTTCCAAATCCGTTTCAATGGTACAATCCTGAACCAGTTTTTTCAAGTTTTCAATACCAAGCAACTCATTTTCAAACAATGCCTGAAACTCCGTCTCTTTCAACTCGGAAACTGCCTCATCGAGAATTTTGTGGTACATCTCAAATCCCATGTCATTTATAAAGCCGCTTTGTTCACTGCCCAGCAAGTTTCCGGCTCCCCTGATATCCAAATCCCGCATGGCTACTTTTATTCCATCGCCCAGATCCGAAAATTCCTCCAGCGTAATCAGTCGTTTACGTGCATCGGCCGTAAGGGCCGATGCTGGCGGGCTCAACAAATAACAGTATGCCTTTGTGTTCGACCTTCCGACACGTCCGCGCATTTGGTGCAAATCCGACAAACCGAACATATGCGGACGATTGATGATGATCGTATTGGCATTGGGTATATCCAGCCCGGATTCGATTATGTTGGTAGAAACCAGTACATCGTATTCCCCTTCGATAAAGCGTAACATTACTTTTTCAAGCAGCTTTCCGTCCATCTGTCCATGCGCGATCCCTATACGCGCGTCAGGTACCAGCTTGTAAATGGTATTGGCAATTTTTTCGATATCATGTATCCGATTATGAACAAAAAATACCTGTCCTCCCCGACGCAATTCATGGCTGACCGCATCCCGGATAATTTCTTCACTAAATTCATGGATCTCGGTCGTTACGGGCCGTCTGTTTGGTGGTGGAGTTGCAATAATGGACAGATCCCTGGCTCCCATCAGTGAAAAATGCAGTGTTCGAGGAATAGGAGTAGCCGTGAGTGTCAGTACATCAACATTCACCCTGATTTCCTTTAGCCGTTCTTTTACTTTGACGCCAAATTTTTGCTCTTCGTCGATAACCAGCAGGCCAAGGTCTTTAAATTCAATGTCTTTGTTTACAATCCTGTGGGTACCGATGATGATATCGATTTTTCCTTCTTTTAACTCTTTTTTGATTCGGGTAATGTCCTTGGATGTCTTGAATCGGTTGATGTAATCAATGGAAATGGGAAAATCTTTTAGCCGGTCACTGAAGGTATTGAAATGCTGGAGAGCGAGGATGGTGGTCGGAACGAGTACAACGACTTGTTTTCCTGCATTTACCGCCTTGAAAACCGCACGAATAGCAACCTCTGTTTTGCCAAAGCCAACATCACCACAGACTAGGCGATCCATGGGGTGTGGTTGTTCCATATCTTTTTTAACGTCATTTGTAGCCGATCCCTGATCAGGGGTGTCTTCATAAATAAAGCTTGATTCAAGTTCTGCCTGCATAAAATTATCCTTGCCAAACGCAAATCCGGG
>JAOUOM010000442.1 GCA_029880385.1 Cyclobacteriaceae bacterium
ACGGTAGAAAACGCATTGACAGAAAGCCGTTCGGTAGGACTAATAAAATTGCCGGCGGCGTTGTTGAGCAAAACATCAATTTTTCCATATTTTGATCGGGTTTCCTGAATGGCGTGTTCGACTTGTTCGTAATCACGTATATCGCACGCTACTGGCAAAACCGGATGACCCGTTTTCTGGCTGATTTCTTCTGCAGTCGCCTCCAGGACATCTTTTCTCCGACTACAAATCATGAGTGAAGCCCCCAATTCTGAAAAGTAGGTTGCCATTGATTTTCCAAGGCCTGTGCCACCGCCTGTTACGATGATGACCTTGTCTTTCAGGGCACCTTCTTTTAGCATTCCGTTTAGGTTGTTCATTTTAAGGGTGTGTTTGCCGGGTAAGATAAAACCTAAACCCTTGAAACAAAAAAAGGCCGTCCAAAAAATGGACAGCCTACAACTGGTTGAAACCCCACTACCTCTCGCCTCTATTTTTGCGGCAACTTACTGGCGACCATACCATACGTAAAAGTGCCCAATAAGGCTGCAGCTAAAACAACTATAAATACAAAATATCCATTTCCAATAATCGTATAGATCGGGCCCGGGCAAGCACCGGTCATGGCCCACCCTAACCCAAAAATCAATCCTCCGACCAGAGGCTTTACGACAAACCGTGGTTTTGGGTCGATCACGATCGGCTGACCACTGGCCCCTTTCATTCCTGTTTTACGGATCACATAAATCATCAACCACCCGATTACTACGGCCGACCCGATCACTCCATACATGTGAAATGATTCAAAACGAAACATTTCATAGATACGGTACCAGGAAAGAATTTCTGCTTTGGTAAGCACGATGCCAAAAAGGACCCCGGCAACTAATATTATCACGTTTTTCATTCTACTCGCTATTTCCAACTAACAAACAAACACAACTCCTATTTTTATAACACGTACGGGATAACCAGATGCGTCAGGATCAACCCGCCAATAAAAAACCCGATCACGGCCAAAAGTGAAGGAAGCTGAAAGTCGCTCAGCCCGGCAATCCCATGCCCGGACGTACATCCGCCTGCATAACGGGTACCAAAACCCACGAGGAAACCGCCCCCGACCATGAACAAAAACCCGCGGAATGTCAGCAAATTTTCCCATGTAAAAAATTCCGGCAGGTAACCTGATCCGGGATTTTCAAACCCTTTGGCAATCAACGATGCTTTGGTCGCCTCACTCAATTCGATGGCTACCTCGCCTGTCAGCAGTGCTTTTGAAAAAAAACCACCCAACATGACTCCAATAATAAACACAAGGCTCCATGACTGATCTTTCCAGTTAAAATTGAAATAATCGGTCAATTTCCCGGCACCACCCAAACTACAAATTGTTTCCATCGATGAACTGACACCAAACCGGCTGCCAGCCACGATCATCAAAAACATTACCAGGGAAAGCATTGGCCCCCCTACATACCACGGCCATGAACCACTCAAAAATTCCATACAATCCAACACTAAAATTTAAGCAAACATATTTCAAAACACCCTCCAACCGGAGGTACCCGTTAAGGGCAGAATACCTGATCCGGCATCCCTTTTTCTATGTAGATACAAAGATAAATGTTCAAGATTTATATATGAACATATTTTAATATGTTTTTATGTTCGTGTGTATGAATGAGGAAAATACAGGTATGAAAAGGCCTATAAAGGGGACAAAAAGGTAAAAATAGGGAGTCCTAAGCACCGATAATCCGAAGCGAACGCAGTATAACTCAAATATCCCAATCATCATTGAGACGACTGATGACATGATGCCCGGTCATATCAAACAAGCAGGGCACAACGGAAATATAGTTATTGGCAATGGCCCACTCGTCATTATCCTCTCCCTTGTCGTGATTGATAAAATTGCCCGTAAGCCAAAAATACTCCCGGCCGTGCGGGTCGATCCGGCGGTCAAACTCCTCTTCCCATCGGGCATTGGCCTGGCGGCAAATCTTAATACCTTTCAATGGTTCCTGTTGGCGTGGGGGTATATTCACATTAAGGGCAATTCCCTTTGGAATACCCCGTTCGAGGGTTTCGCGAATGATTTTCAATATCCATTCATCCACATGTGACATATCAGCTTTATGACTAAAGTCGCATAAGGAAAAACCAATGGCAGGTGTCCCCTCGATGGCACCCTCGATGGCAGCACTCATGGTTCCTGAATACAGGATACTGATGGATGTATTGCTTCCGTGGTTGATCCCACTGAGTACCAGATCGAGTTTGCGGGGCTTCAATACATAATGTTTGGCAAGTTTCACACAGTCGGCAGGTGTACCGCTGCATTCATAGGCCTCGATCCCGTCAAACATCTGATTGGGCTTGAGGCGAAGCGTGTCACCGACAGTAATGGCGTGGCCCATCCCGGATTGAGGGCTGTCAGGAGCCAATACAACGACCTCCCCTATCTGTCGGGCAAGTGCAATCAGTTTTTGGATACCGGGGGCTGTTATGCCATCGTCATTGGTGACGAGGATCAGTGGTTTGCTCATTGTATTGACGGGTCTTAAATTGAATTATAGAAAGAAGCAATCCGGATCAGGTCTTTCATGTCAGAAGGCTTAAGCCTGTTTTTCTGCATAAAAGATTTCACTTCCTCCTTTTTTTTTGACATGATGCGCAACAGGTCATTGCGCGAACCATCAAAGTACATGATCAGGCCTTTTTTATCCAAAAAATAATAATCGTACTCAACAAGGGTTTGGGTGAAACTGGGCGAATACATGCCTCTGGATGAATAATATATGGGATTGGACGTAGGCGATACCTGTACTATCTTTTCCCGTGACAAAAGAGAAAGTCCGCCTTCGTACAGCAATTCAAATATCACAGGTGCACTATAATTTGCCTTCAGCTTGTAGGGAATCGTATAAAACTGCCGGTAATTCTTGTATACTTCGTCAAACAGCTCAAAATAAAAGACTTTGTAACTGGAAAACGCACGGATTTGATTTTGCACATTGATTTGTACCATATTGGTTTCCAGATCGTACTTGATAGTTCCGTTCAGGGTATCATGGTCGATGGTAACCACAAAA
>JAOUOM010000443.1 GCA_029880385.1 Cyclobacteriaceae bacterium
CTGGAGGATTTTTTTCAGACAGTACAAAAACCCAAACATCTGGATCTTTTTCAGGCAGCTACCTCCCCTCCTGACTTTCAAACCATAGTGTCTGAAGCCATTGATGTAATCCATCACCACGACATTGACAAAGTAGTGCTCTCCAGGTACTCCGACACGCAACTCCCACGTGATTTTGATCCGTTTGTCTCATTCAATGATGCCTGCAAGACCTATCCCAATGCCTTTGTTTATATCCTTTACAAACCAGACCATGGTCTATGGCTGGGTGCTACGCCTGAAACGCTATTATCCATAGAAGATAGCCGGATTTTCAAAACCGTGTCACTCGCCGGAACCCAGCGCCTCGACGAAAACCAGTCGTTAAGTAGTGTGGCCTGGACGCAAAAAGAAATCGAGGAACAAGCCATGGTAAGCCGCTATATCATCGACTGTTTCAAAAAAATCAGATTGAGGGAATTTGACGAAAACGGGCCAAAAACTGTTAAAGCTGGCAATCTCGCCCATTTAAAAACAGAATATCGGGTCGATCTGAACGATGTAAACATGCCCAACCTCGGCAGTGTGATGCTGGATCTGCTCCACCCTACCTCAGCTGTCTGTGGCATGCCCCTGCATCCTGCTTTGCAATTTATCAGGGATAGGGAAAACTATGACCGGGAGTTATATTCAGGTTTCCTGGGGCCGGTCAACATAAAAGGCCTTACCCATTTGTTTGTAAACCTTCGCTGCATGAAAATCACAAATGATACCGGAAGGTTCTATGCAGGGGCTGGCATTACGGGTGATTCCGATCCGGAGAGGGAATTCATCGAAACCGAACTGAAAATGCAAACCCTCAAACGGATAATTTTCCCATGATGCATCAAACCATTTACGACACATCCCAACTCTGCTACCTTCAGGGCGTGCGAAATGCCGTATTTTCGCCCGGATCGCGGAATGCACCCCTCAGCATTAGTTTTCATCGCCATAAAGGAATAGAGAAATACGTCATCCTGGATGAACGATCGGCCGGTTTTATCGCATTGGGAATTGCCCAGCAAACCAAGCAACCGGTCGTATTGTGCTGTACGTCAGGCACTGCACTTCTCAATTACGGGCCGGCCATTGCCGAAGCCTATTATCAGCATATTCCCCTGATTGTATTATCTGCCGATCGACCACCTGAATGGATTGATCAATGGGATGGACAGACCATACGCCAGCAGCAGGCTTTCGCTTCACTCACCAAGGCTTTTTATCAACTACCGGTCGATCTGACCCATCCCGATTCACAATGGGAATATGAACGAAAAATACGGGAAGCCATTACCCTCGCAATGGAAGGGAAAAAAGGACCTGTACAGGTAAACATCCCCTTCCGGGAACCCTTTTACCCCAATCCAAATCAAAAGCTGGAGTTTTCCAACCACCTGCGCGCACTTACTCTCCATAAGTCGGGATATTCATTATTGGAAAATGAAAAATCAGCCCTGCAGGAGGAATGGCATTCCTGCCAAAAAAAATTAATAATCCTTGGACAGGGATGGCCGGATACCCGTACAAAATCCGTCCTTGAAAAATTAATTCAAACCAAAAAAGCCGTTGTGGTAAGTGATATCACCGGAAATGGGCATGATATAGACGGGTGTATCCGGCACCAGGACCTGTTTTTGCAGCGAAAGGCCCAATGGGCAACATGGCAGCCGGACCTCGTCATCACCATCGGACAGTCATTGATTTCCAAAAACCTTAAATTAATGCTTCGAACCGGCACTTTTCAACATTGGCATCTTGAAAAGCACCCCGTCTATGCAGATCCACTCCAATCGCTGCGCAACTGCGTGACCGGAGAGCCTTCCGATATTTTGGCTTTGTTGGAAAACAGTACGTCCAACGACCCGGGATTTCAAAAAAGCTGGACAAATGCCAATCAGCTTGCTGCCTCTGCTCTCCGTGAGCTGGATCGCCTCCCCTATTCCGAGATCATGGCGTTTCGGGAAGTAATGGCTCAAATTCCGGAAAACACAGACCTCCACCTATCCAACAGCATGCCGGTACGCTATGCGAATTTTATAGGACTGTACAAAAAAAATATCAACGTATACGCCAACAGAGGCACCAGTGGCATTGATGGCACCAACGGGACAGCGGTAGGCCACGCCCTTGCAGGGCACCGTAGGGCGGTCCTGTTAACCGGTGACCTGAGCTTCCTGTATGACCGAAATGCGTTTTTTCATGAATATGACCTGAGCAACCTTCAAATCATCGTATTCAACAATTTTGGAGGGGGGATATTTAACCTTATACCCGGCCCGGCTCAGTTGCCGGAACAGGAACGATCCATTCATTTTCTCACCCCTCATTCACGCGACATGAAAGTGAGCGCACAGGAAGCCGGATTCGGCTATACCAAGGCAAATGATGAAATAACCCTGGAACTGGCACTGAGCAGCTTTTTTTCCGGAACCGGCAAACCCCGGCTACTCGAAATCCAGACAAACCCGGAAATGAACCAGAAAGTATTTTTGGAAATAAAACGAATAATAAATGAGCAAGAGTCAATTTAACTGGACACCCATCAAGGAATACGAAGACATCCGTTTCGAATTCTTTGAAGGAATTGCCAAAATCACCATCAACCGCCCACAGGTATACAATGCATTCCGGCCCGAAACCAACATGGAAATGATTGATGCCATGGACATTGCACGCGAGCGTCAGGATATTGGAGTCATTGTCCTGACTGGTGAGGGCGACAAGGCATTTTGTTCGGGAGGTGATCAAAACGTAAAAGGAGTAGGTGGCTATATCGGAACCGATGGTGTGCCTCGGCTTAATGTACTTGATTTACATAAGCGTATACGAGAAATTCCCAAGCCGGTTATTGCCATGGTCAACGGGTATGCCATCGGAGGCGGGCACGTCCTGCACGTGGTTTGCGACCTGACCATTGCTTCTGATAATGCCCGGTTCGGACAAACCGGCCCCAAAGTAGGAAGTTTCGATGCCGGATTTGGATCTTCGTATCTCGCACGTCACGTAGGCCAGAAAAAAGCCCGGGAAATATGGTTTTTGTGCCAG
>JAOUOM010000444.1 GCA_029880385.1 Cyclobacteriaceae bacterium
GGAATGACCGTCTCCGCAGGCTGTGGATCCGGATCCTTTTTATCCGCTCTGGGCTTGTTGATCGGAACTACTTCGCCAATCACCAGGCTCTGACCAACCGACAAATTATTTGAGCGAAGGTTGTTCCATCGCTTCAGCTCGTCGATGGTCACACCGTATTTTTTTGACACACCAAAGAGTGTCTCCCCTGCCTTCACCACATGGGTTTTGCCTGTTGTCTTCACTTCGCCAACCGGGATTTCCAGAAACTGGCCGATGGAAATTGAATTATTGGAAATCCGGTTGATTTTGATGATGTCTTTTGGGTCTGTGTGGTAACGCCTGGCCAGTGAATAAATGGTTTCACCCTGATCGACCTGGTGGATGATGAAAAAATTTCCTTTGCGCTCTTCCATCCTGACCGAATCAGGTGGATTGCCATACGCCCCGGCCATACAGGCACAGACTATAACGACCAACAAACTGTATCTCATTTTCATTTCAATTTTCATATAACCCAACGAATATACGGCAAAGCCCGATTTCACAATTGATGTCCGGATACATCAATCTGATAGGCTTTTATTGTTTTTTTTTCCTTTATCAAGACCAATGCGGTTCCAACCACCATAAAACTACCCATACCCTCTCCTGACACATCTTGCTGCAAAACCTCCAGGTGAATGGTTTCGCCCCGAAACAACCACAACAGGCAATGATCCCTTTTTTGATCATTGATGGCGGTATACGACACCACAATATTATGGCCAATTTCCAGATATTCTGAACCAAATACCACATCAACTCCCTTGTTTTTTAAAAATGTACGGACAACCTCATGCTCACGGCTTTCACCGGGGTAATATACCGGTAATTGAATCTCATACATCGGAGGTGCTCCTTCATTTACCAGGTAAGCCCGCAAATCCACCTCCCAATCCATAACCAGCACTCCTTGGGATATTTTGCCCGCTACCACCCCCTCTTTCATGGATTGCCACTGAAAACCCGGTTGTGTCAACAGCTCTGCGCCCTTCACCCAATCGTACAACACCAACGTGCCAGGGCCGGGGTTATTTTTATTTTCATAGCAAAGTATCAGTAGTAAATTGCCCCACGAAACCAGTAAGGATGACCACCAGTCAATGGATGCCGGCACCAGCCGTTGATGCTCAGAAAAATCATGCAGGGAAATATGCTGGTAAAAATGACTTTTTTCACTGTTTTCACGTATTTCCAATGCAAGGTAACCAAATTCAGGATCTGGTATTATTTTCCAGATATCACCCGAAAAAGTCCTGGAATAAAGCAGTGGCTGTGTTGGTTTCAATACGTTGGACTAATTTTAACTAAAAATATAAGGCAATGACAAGTACAGCAAAAATGCGTTGGATTTTTTGGGTCTTCCCGTTTTTTTTCGCTCTGGCAATTTCCCATGCCCAGGACAAACAAACCCGTGTCCTGCACATGAAGGTCCTCGACAATATCGATCCAAGAACCAACCGGTACACGGACCTCGCCTTTGAAAGGGCACGTGAAATAAACGCTGACCTGATCATACTCGAACTCGATACCTATGGAGGAGCCCTGAACGATGCCGATGAAATCCGCACCCGCATCCTGAATCTTGACATTCCCGTTTATGCCTTTATCAACAAAGACGCTGCCTCGGCCGGCGCATTGATATCCATTGCCTGCGATAGTATTTACATGGCCAAAGGTTCCAGCATTGGTGCTGCCACCGTGGTTGTCCAGGACGGAACTGCCGCCCCTGACAAGTACCAGTCCTACATGCGCTCCATCATGCGCTCAACCGCCGAAGCCAAAGGAAGGGATCCCCATATTGCGGAGGCAATGGTCGACGAAGACATAGACCTGGACAGTATCAGCACCGAAGGTAAAGTGCTCACCTTGTCGGTTTCCGAAGCCCTGACCTACGGATTTTGTGATGCCCGGGCTGAATCGGTCGAAGAAATTCTCAGCCGAACCGGCGTGGAAAACTACACCATCGAAGTTTACGAACTGGATGCCGTCGACAAGACGATTGATGTTTTTCTCAACCCATTTATCAGCGGCATCCTCATCCTCATTATCATCGGAGGCATCTATTTTGAGCTACAGACACCTGGTGTTGGATTTCCCATCGCAGCCTCTATCCTGGCCGCCATTCTATATTTTATCCCATATTACCTGAACGGCCTTGCCGAAAACTGGGAAATTCTGATGTTTTTTATTGGCCTGATCCTGTTGGCTGTGGAAGTGTTTGTCATACCCGGCTTTGGTATAGCGGGCATCCTGGGACTGGTTTTTACCCTTGGGTCTCTGGCACTGGTCATGATCAATAATGACGGAATGGAATTTGAACTGGTACACCCGGATGAAATTTTCAAGGCCACCATCACCACCCTGCTTGCCTTGCTGGGGGCCATCCTGGTCATGTTTGTGGGGGGCGTACGTTTGGCCAATAGTAAGTTTTTCAGCCGGATTGCCCTTACGGAAGTACAGGAAAAATCAGAAGGCTATACCTCCACATTTTATCAGTCCAGCCTGTTGGGCAAGACCGGCACTGCCTTTACGGTCTTGCGGCCTAGCGGAAAAATCATGCTGGATGGCGAGATATACGATGCCTATACCCGGGGCGAATACATAGCCCAGGGCGAGGATATAGAAGTGATCTCAACAGAAGGCACCTCACTCAAAGTAAAAAAACGCGCATGATCATCACAGGTATCATCCCGACCCGATATGCTTCGAGCCGGTTTCCCGGAAAACCTCTCATCGATATCCGGGGCAAAAGCATGATCCGTCGGGTCTATGAGCAGGCAACAAAAGCCACGCTCCTGCAGCAGGTAATCGTGGCCACAGACGATGAACGGATTTTTCAACATGTGCGTGACTTTGGGGGTGAGGTGGTCATGACCGGCGCACACCACCGAAACGGCACCGAACGATGCGCCGAAGTAGCTCAATCTTTCCCCTCGGATTATTACATCAATATCCAGGGTGATGAACCCTATATCCACCCGGAGCAAATCGACCAATTGGCCGCAGTACTGGACGGACAGGCACAA
>JAOUOM010000445.1 GCA_029880385.1 Cyclobacteriaceae bacterium
GGGTTTTGATATAGAACTTTTTGGGAAAAACAGCGTCGCCCTTAACGGGATTCCGCCAGAGATCGTGTCTTCGTCCGGTAAAGATATTTTTGAAGGCCTCCTGGAGCAATTCAAACAAAACAAATCGAAACTGGAACTGGGCACTGGTGAAAACCTGGCCCGCTCACTGGCCAAACGAACGGCTGTGAAAATGGGTCAGCTACTTCGGGAAGAGGAAGTAAACCAGCTATTTGACCAGCTATTTGCCTGTGAACAACCAAATTATACGCCCGAAGGTCGCCCGACTTTTGTAGTTTTGAGCCTCGACAAAATCGCTTCATTATTTAACTGATACCGCATGTTCAGACTTACGCCCATGGTTAAAAATATCCTGCTCATCAATGCCGGTATTTTTATGATCCAGTCCTTACTAAACCAGCCTTTTGCTGATCTTTTCGGCTTGCGGGTAGTTTTTGCCGATGAGTTTAACTTGTACCAGTTCCTCACTTACATGTGGATTCATGGCAGTTTCGGCCATTTGTTGGGAAATATGTTCGCAGTACTCATTTTTGGGCCACTTTTGGAACAGATGTGGGGAAGCAAACGGTTTCTCACCTTTTACCTGGCGTGTGGCATTGGTGCGGGCGTATTGTTCGGAGTGGCCGATTTTATTGAAAAATACCCGCTGAAAGCGGATACCCAAGCCTATATGGCCAATCCGGATCCGGAGGCATTTAAGCTGTTTATTGTCAGGCATAAATCGAATTTTTTTAACATGCCGGTCGTAGCAGATATTGCCGATGACTATTATGACCATCCCAACGACGCTGACCTGATCAGTGAATCCCGTTCCATTGTCCAGCGGTTTTATGATGTCATCACCAACCTGCCAATGGTCGGTGCATCGGGTGCCGTTTTTGGAATTTTGATGGCTTTTGGCATGTTATTTCCCAATACCTATATCTATCTTTATTTTGCGATACCCGTGAAAGCCAAATATGTCGTCTTTGGGTATGCGATGCTTGAAATATATGCTGAAATGCACCGGTCGGCGACCGACAATGTGGCTCACCTTGCCCATATAGGAGGAATGATAATCGCCTTTGTCTTGTTGAAAATTTGGCAGAAAAAAAGTAACCGTTTTTATTGATGATGCACTCAAGTCTGTTTGATGATTTTAGAAATGCGTGGAACAAACCCAACAATGCCCCCGCTCAATTGATCCTGATCAATGTGATCGTCTTTTTGTTTTTGGCTTTGCTATATGTGATAACCTACGTGACGGGCATGGAAGTCATTTTCAGTGCCATTTACGACCAGTTTTCAATCCCGCCTCTTTTTTCAGATTTCATCACCCGCCCCTGGACACTCATCACCTACGCCTTTGCCCATAGCCTCAGAGGTCTGATGCACATCCTCTTCAACATGTTGGTGTTTTTCTGGTTTTCCAGGCTTATTCAGGAATTTCTGGGCAATAACCGCGTGATCAGCCTGTATGTGTTGGGTGCATTGGCCGGGGCAGTCGCCTATTTGCTGGCCTATAATTTTATCCCGGTATACCACGAAGCAGCCCCGGGTGTCAATGGCATGGTAGGGGCTTCGGCCGCTGTGTATGCTACCGTTATTGGTGCTGCGGTCTTCCTGCCCAACTATACATTTTTTCTTTTGTTTTTCGGGCCGGTAAAGATCAAATACATTGCTGCCGTCTATGTGGTCATTTCGTTACTCGGCTCTGTGGGCCAAAATGCAGGAGGCAACATTGCACATTTAGGAGGGGCATTGATGGGCTGGCTATTTATTGCCCAGCTCCGCAAAGGCAATGATATCGGTGCGTGGGTCATTCATTCCCTGGCCTTTTTCAGGAGCTTCTTTGTGAGTACACCAAAAATAAAAGTGACCCACCGTGCCGAAACGAAGAAACCCTCAGAAAAAGCAAAGCCGGAAAGCAGCAAAAAAGATAACCTGTCAAAGCAGGAGGAAATAGATGCGATACTGGACAAAATTTCCCAGTCGGGATACGAAAGCCTCTCCAAAGAAGAAAAGCAAAAATTATTTAATGCCAGCAAACATTAGCCGGTGTTTTTCAACGTGCCGTTCGATCCAGTATCTCACGTAGTAGCGTGACCAGGTATGCCATCCTACAGGGCAGGTGTTGTGATAATAAGATGTCGTTATAGGCAAATCAAATAAAGGCCTTCGGGGAAAAGTGTTTGGGATCGTAACCCATGGCGGCACAACATAGCAAAAGTTAAAAAATGCCTGTCCGCTGATGGAAAAGTAAATCCCGCCAAAAGGTGCCTTGTACATGTTGGCGCGTAATTTTAACCCGAATTTCCGGGCCACGGATGGTTTTGTGTAAAATGGCATAAATCCATTTTGTCGAAATCCAAAACATCGCTATCTTCCAAACTGACCTAAACCATCAGGCGAACAAAATGTCCTGAATGCAAAAAATATCTTCTTACTCAAAAAAATTAAACCATGAGCGAAACTATTAACCGAAACCGACTTTTTATCGCCAGTTGCCTGGCCCTGATTGTCACTTCACTCACCTTTGCCTTACGGGCAAAAATTGAATTTGTCTTTGGCCACGAATACGGACTTACCAACGAGGAAATCGGATGGGGGTTTGGACCTGCTTTTTGGGGCTTTACCCTGGCCATGTTTGCCGGAGGCCTCATCATTGACCTGGTAAAAACCAAAACAATTATCTGGTCGGCATTTGTCTTTCATTTAATTGGACTGGTACTTCTGCTTACCGCTCGTGACAAGACCATGTTGTTTGTGGCCAATGTATTTATCGGCCTGGGCAATGGTAGTGTGGAAGCAGCTTGCAATCCTTTGATTGCGACTATTTTCCCCAACGAAAAGACGAAAATGCTGAACCGTTTCCATGTATGGTTCCCTGGCGGGATCGTCATGGGAGGCTTGCTTGCGTGGGTACTTATGGACAACCTCAACATGAGCTGGCTTGTACTTACTTCACTGTTGTTTATTCCCCTGGCCTTGTATGGCTTCTTGTTTTTTGGACAGAAAATACCCGAAACCGAGCGTGTATCCAGTGGCGTT
>JAOUOM010000446.1 GCA_029880385.1 Cyclobacteriaceae bacterium
GCATCCATTTCAGGTTTTTTGTCTGCTTGGGCTGAAAAGATATTTCGTCTTCGATTTTCGTATCAATGTCTTTGGACATTTGAAAAAAGATGTCGCCGATGCGTTCCAGGTCATTGATAATACTGAAAAGGGTGGTCACCTTATGCATTCCTTCGGCACTAAGACGTCCCTGGCCGGTCACCTGCAGGAGGTATTTGGATATTTCCTCTTCCATCAGATCGGTTGTTTCCTCGTATTTTCTGATTTTAGCCAACAACTTCTTTTGTTTTTTCGGTTTGTCGGACAAGAGAAGTTTTCGGAAAAGCTCGGACATGGATCGGGTAATATCGCTCATTCGTATGGTTTCTTTCCGGGCCTCTTCGATTGATAATTCGGCGGTACTCAACAAGCCCGTGCTGATGTATTCAAGGCTAAAATCCTCATCGCCTTTCGACTTGATCAAACGGGTGACAACTTTTGCGATAAAGCCGGAAAATCCCACCAGGATCAGGGTATTCAGGATGTTGAAGGAAGTATGGAATATTGACAGTCCGATGGGTATTGTTGTGGCCGTTTCAAAAGGTGAGCCATGTCCGGCTGTCGTCATGTACCAATTGATAAGCGTCAGTACGGGGTGGAGCAATGCGATGATCCACACCACGCCAAACACATTAAATATAAAATGGGCAAAAGCGGCACGTTTGGCATGTACGTTTGCGATGATAGCGGCGAGGTTGGCGGTAATGGTTGTTCCGATATTTTCACCCAATACCATGGCAGCGGCCAGTTCAAACGGGATCCATCCATTGTTGGCCATGACGAGGGTTAGCGCCATGGCAGCACTGCTGGACTGTACAATGACGGTAAACAGTGTGCCAATGCCGACAAAAAGCACAATGGACAAAAAGCCTAAATCCGTGTAACGGGTGAGAAAGGCAAAAATTTCGGGGTTTGCCTTCAGGTCGGGCACCGAATCCTTGAGGTATTCCAGCCCCAGAAACAACAGGGCAAATCCGATAAACACCTCGCCCCAGGAACGAATTTTCTCACGATTGAAAAATAACATGGGAAAACCCAGGGCGATTATGGGCAATGCATAGGTTGCGATTTTGACCTTAAACCCGACGATGGATATCAGCCAGGCAGTAATGGTAGTGCCAATGTTTGCCCCCATGATTACCCCGATCGATTCGATAAGGGAAAGCAGGCCGGCATTGACAAAACTGACCACCAGTACGGTAGTGGCAGACGAAGATTGAACCAGGCTGGTAATAATAAATCCGGTAAATACGCCTTTGGCGCGGTTGGAAGTCATACTGCTCAGTATGTTGCGCATCTTCGATCCGGCCGTTTTTTGTATGCCTTCACTCATTACTTTCATGCCAAAGATGAAAAATCCGAGGGCACCGATCAGGCTGATGATGTCAAAAAGTCCGTATTTCATGTTTTGAAAATTGGGTTAGGTTACTTTTTGGCAAAAGTAACGATACGTAGGTAACATACAGGTTAAAAATTGATAACGTAAACTTAACATGCACCTTCGGTTTTCTTCCTTTTATCCGATCTAATTTTGAGGCCTAAACAAATCAATACTTATGGTTTTTTACCGACACATTAAATTAGTATCCCTGGCAGGCCTTGTTTTCATTGTCGCTGCTTGTGGAAAAAGTGGGAACAACACATCTGCCACTACCCTTGAGGGGGAAGTAAAAATTGATGGTTCAAGTACAGTATATCCGATTACCGAAGCCGTTGCAGAAGAATACCGAACCGAACAGCCAAAGGTAAAAGTCACCGTGGGTGTGTCGGGTACCGGTGGAGGATTTAAAAAATTCAGCCGTGGCGAAACAGATATCAATGATGCATCACGACCTATCAAGGGCGGTGAGGCAGAAGCATGCCAAACGAATGGAATCGATTACGTGGAACTGACAGTAGCGTATGATGGACTTGCCGTGTTGGTTAGCACCGAAAATTACTGGGTCGATTATTTTACAGTCGCCGAATTAAAGAAAATATGGGAACCCGCTGCCCAGGGACAGATCACCCGATGGAACCAAATCCGTGCGGAGTGGCCTGATGCAGAATTTCATCTGTATGGACCGGGTGTGGCATCAGGAACATACGATTTTTTTACAGAGGTTATTGTAGGGGAAAGCGGATCAAGCCGTGGGGATTATACGGCAAGTGAAGACGATAATGTACTGGTTCAGGGCATTGCGGGCGATAAAAATAGCATCGGGTTTTTCGGGTTGGCCTATTATGAAGAAAACAAAGAAAAACTGAAATTGGTAGGGGTGGACAATGGAGACGGAAAAGCAGTGATCCCCACGCTCGAAACGGTGAAAACCGGTGAATATGCACCTTTGTCGCGTCCTATTTTTATCTACGTAAGTAACGTAGCAGCTCAACGTCCGGAAGTATTGTCCTTTGTTAATTTTTACATGGCCAACGCGGCTGCACTGGTAACCGATATCGGGTATATTCCCCTTCCGGAGGAAGAATATACAAAAGAAAGTGAAGAGTTCACCTCGTTTGTGGGTGGTAAGGAATAATTTTGCTCCCTTATCAGGAGGTGCGTAAGGTGCGGAAATTACACGAAAAAATTATCGAATCATTACTTGCTTTTAGTGGTGGGGTCACAATCCTCACCACTTTAGGCATTATATGGGTATTGTTTTCTGAATCGTTTGGGTTTTTCAGTCAGGTATCTTTTTGGGACTTCCTGACTGATACGGAGTGGACACCCCTGTTTACCCAAAAGCATTATGGCATACTGCCGTTGCTTTCGGGGACCTTCATCGTTACGTTTATCTCTATTTTGGTTGCGTTGCCACTGGGCTTATCCATTGCCATTTACCTGAGTGATTATGCACCTAGAAAATTCAGGCTTAAAGTAAAACCCTTGCTCGAAGTACTGGCGGCAGTGCCAACGGTGGTTTATGGATTTTTTGCCCTGACCGTGGTAACGCCATTTTTACAACTGATTATACCCGGCCTTGGCTCATTCAACGCCCTATCGGCGGGTATCGTGATGGGGATCATGATCATCCCGATGGGATAATCGG
>JAOUOM010000447.1 GCA_029880385.1 Cyclobacteriaceae bacterium
AACCTGCCCATACGGTTTTATAGGCTAGAAACTCATCGGGGTTTTCATTTCGCCAGTTTATGACCTCTTCACGCTCTGCCTCACTGGCATTTCCTGAAAGATACTTTGCTATCTTTTCCTCCATGATACTTGTTGCTCTCTTTTGATACAATTATGCAAAGGTATTCCCTTATTCATTTCTTTCGTTATTATTGGAAGGGTCATAATCCCCCGGAACCAAATCTGCCATACGCTCCCAGGACCAATACCCACTGACGGATAAATTTTGCGGGTTGACCAGGTTTCCGTTTACATCCACATACACGTCACCTGCCTGTATTTCCAAAACCGATTTCTGAAAATCAGGCATGCGGTTTACGTACAGCCAGTGATTGATGTTCGATTCGTGGCTTTGCAAAATATCATGCCTCAAGTCTGACAGATAGGACAAACTCTACAATTCCTTTCGGTATTCAACTAACAGATACCGGTTAGTTATGGCTATTTTCCAGTTCAATGGCTGGTCAGAAGGAAGGAGAAACGAATCCAGTTTCGAATAAACCACTGCAGGTTTGTAAACGTCCATCACCTGATCGATGAAACTGGCTCTAAATCCCTGTTTGCGATAGTTGCCCTCCACCACGGATTTAAAAAAATGCCGCATCGAGCCATTGTAGGTATCGAGTCGGTTGGTTTTCCATTTTTTGCTTTCGGCCGGGTTTGATGGTTTCATCTCTTCGAAGCGTAACTGACCGGTATATTTTATACGGGTATTGTTGGAATAAAAGCTATCCAGCTCCACAATCAACAAATAGCCAAGGGCATTGTTTTCGATTTGGAGTGGCGCAGATGCCCGGGCCTTGATTATTTTGCCTTCATCCAAAAACTCAATATCCAGGACTTCCGGATTTAACAGGTGGCATTCCGCTGCATTTGGACTGTTGCCCAAAAGTTGCTGTTCAAACAACTTGTGGATGTATTCGTCAGTCTGTTTCTTTTTGAGGCGTGTACCCGTTATTTCGATTTCCGCCAATTCATCTATTTTGGGTTCCAGGTGCGTGGTAAAGGAGAAATCACTCGCGTTGCTTTTGGAAAATTTCAGAAATTTGCGCTTGTATGCCACATGGCTGACTACAATCTGGTATCCGCCGACCGGCACATTCTGTATTTTAAAAAAGCCATTTTCATTTGTAACGGCCCCGCAAGTTGTACCATCAAGGTATACAACCACTCCGGGAATAGGTTCATGGGTATCCTGTTCGCGAACCGTCCCGCTAATGGTAAAAAAGGGATCATCAACAACATCTTGGGGCTCTTTTCGACTCAGGACGATCTGATCTCTGTCGATTGAATAGCGAATGTATAGTCCGACGAAAAGTTTATCAAGTAAGGGGCGTATCCCGATATTTTCAAACTGAAAACTAAACAGGCTACCTTCGGGTAACAGCGTGGGGTTATAGGAAAAATTATACCCGCCAAGTGCTGATATTTTCTCTAACACGGCTTCAAGTGGCAGATCGCGAACCTCCAGGGTAAGTTTGTCCTGAACCAGCTGCGCATTGCCATAATGTTAAAGGATCAGCCAACCAAAAAGTACAATTCCCTTTTTATGGATGTTCATTTTTTAATTTTTCACGTAATACCCGAAGTGCTTTTCCCATTTGCACTTCAACCGTCTTGACTGACAAACCCAGGTGATCCGCTATTTCCTGGTATTTCAGTCCATCAAAACGACTCATGTTGAATATTTCCCTGCACCGTGGTGGCAAATTTTCAATTTCTGCCCGCACAAGCTGCATCTTGTCTGTTGAAGGGTAATCGTTGGCAGGGTCACTTGATCGCTCAAGAAAATCAATGACATAATTTCGGTAATTGTCCTTTACCTTTTCATGTTTCAAATGGTTGATACATGAGTTGCGGGCTGCACGAAACAAATAATTTTTAACCGAAGATCCCGGTTCCAGGGCCTGGCATTTGTCCCAGAATTTTATAAATATATCCTGTACAATTTCTTCTGCATCTTCCCTAAACTCGACAAACCGAAATGAATAGGAAACCAGTACAGTGAAATATTCCCTGTACACGTATTCAAAAGCCCCTTTATCTTTGTTTCGCAGGCGATCGACAATATTCTTTTCTTCTTCTGCCAATTGATTGAACGTATGAGATTACATTTTAAAGAGCATAAACTAATCATAGATCACGTCAATATCGACGAATCGGTAAAAAAAAACTTACCGGATGAGGTCATGGAAATCTTGCATTTCCTGCAGGATTGGCAAAAAGGTGCTCCGGCTTTCACTTTTCAGACATCCGGATCTACGGGAAATCCCAAGACCATCACCATCAACCGGACTGTAATGGAATACAGTGCCCGAAATAGCCTGGCCTACCTGGGTATCCCCGACGGGGGCGCATCCCTATTATGTATTTCGCCGCGTTTCATAGGAGGCAAAATGGCAGTTTTACGTGCATTTATGCATGGTTTGACGCTGGATGTCGTATCTCCTACCTCCAATTTTCAGTTTGTAGACAAACCCTACCTGCTCACATCCCTGGTTCCCATGCAATTGGAATCCCTGGCTCGGGAATACCCGGAAAAACTGCCTTTTTTTAAAACCCTGCTCATAGGGGGTGCCCCCATTTCCCCCTCATTGGAATACCTGTTGCTCACCACACCCAACCTGCCTGATATCTATGCCACCTATGGCATGACGGAGACGGCCTCCCACATTGCACTGCGAAAATTAGGGGACGCCTATTTTCGTACGATTGGGGATATCCAATTGGAAACAGACCATGAAGGTTGCCTCAGGCTTAAAGGTACCGTCACCAGCTATCAATGGTTGCAGACCCATGACAAGGTAGCACTGACCGGGTCCGGCAAATTTCAATGGTTGGGCCGCAGGGATTTTGTCATCAACTCGGGTGGTTATAAACTTATTCCGGAACATATCGAACGAAAACTTGCCTCGCTACTGGCCGGCTATCCGTTTATGGTTTCATCGGTGCCTGACGAACGGCTTGGGGAAAAGCTGGCTCTGGTTTTTTTGATCCAACCGCC
>JAOUOM010000001.1 GCA_029880385.1 Cyclobacteriaceae bacterium
TTTCAGGCCGTAGTAACGGATTTCCGCCGGGTACCCAGTACAAGTCATTGAGCGTAGGTACCCGAAAACCAGTCGAAAACTGCCCTGTCCAGTTCAGGTTATTTGCTTCAGCCCATTTCCAATGATGATCAAACCCGGCCGAAAAAGTAAGCGGCGAAGCAACCCGAGACGAAAACGATTTTCGCAGTGTGCCCGACAGTGACCATCCCTGAACCCTCCAAAGGAGCGATTGGAACACATCCAGATTTGACAGGGTGTTTTGGCCAGTAAAATGATCCGATACCGCACGGGCCTGATTGGCCTGAATACCCGACTGAAGGTGAAAATGCTTTGCAGGGGTATATTCGTAGCGGTGCAAAAAGGAATATTGGTGGCTGGTCGTGATACTTCCCTGGTTGTAGTTTGTCTGATCCGACAGGTATCCAACCGTACTGGTAACGGAGCCCTGCCTCATATCCCGGACATGCTCCATTGCCAATCGTATGTTTTCACTTTGTAAGGTGTTGGAAACAGCTTGACTGGTATATGAAGGTTGTATGTGCCGGTCATTAAAAACATAGATGGCATCCAGTGACCATCGCTGACGGTTACCCTGGTATTGGATGCGTTGTTTAGCCCCATAGGACAGGCTCTGTGCATTTTGCTGGCGAATGATACGTGACGTACCCGGCAGCCGGATGGGGAAGTCATTTTCCAGTCCGCTATAAAACAATCTGGAACCCCCTGACCACCTACCACGCTGATAGCGGGTTTTTACACCTCCAAACCACTGGCCAAAGCTCCCGGCACTGGCATGTACCACGGCCGCAGGTGGTTTTTCTCTGCTTTTTTCAAAATGATCAATAAAAACGGTTCCTCCTATAGATCCGGATCCATACAAGGCACCGGCACTACCCGCCTGGACACCCAGCCCATCCAACAGCCAGACAGGCCATAACGAAAAGTCACTTTGACCAAGCGTGGGCGAATTGGAGGGCAAACCATGCCACAATACCTGTGTATGAGATGCTGATGTACCCCGAAACGAAATGGAAGATAGCTGGCCATTGCCGTAGGTTTTGAAAAATACAGAAGGAACATGGGCAAGTTGCTGGGCAAGTGAAGCTGTGGAATCCCCCACATCCAGTATCCGGGTTGCCGCACCGGTTGCAAACGTGGAAAAAGCAAAAGCTTCCACTTCCACTGCTTCGAGCCATACACTATCCACCTGTGCCCGGGCTGGCCCTATAAGCAGAAAAAACAACGTAACAAATACTACTTTCAACCGACCAGAATTAAAATTTCATTCCCGGCACGGACAAAACAGGAAAAATGATAAAACCACCAGGATTTTGTCATCTACCTTGCTTTCACCCGAAGCATGGACAATACAAACGAAAGATCGTGGCAGGTCTCCTGGCTTACCTGGTTTCGATGGCCTTCCCAACATTCTGATGTCAGTGGCATAAGGGGATCAAAACCTTTGAATAGGCTTACAGTTGCGGGGACAGCCCCCGGATTTCACGGGGTTCCCTTTTCATTTCGAATCTTTTGACAGATCCAAAAACCAGCAATCTGCCCCAAAGATAGGGGATCAGGCGATTGCACTATGTTTTTTTGAAAATAAAAGATTGATGCAGCCCTTCTCCCGAAACAAGGTGACTTTTAGCCCGCCATCAGGGACTCTTCCTCACCTTCCCTACCCCAATTAGGTGCAAATTGAATGGCTTTTGATTATTTTCAACTAATTGAATGGCTTATGAAAACGTCTGACAACCACTCATATCCCCATTGCCAAAAACCGTATCGTACCCAATTGCAGCTGTCCATGCAAAAATAAAGTCCCGATATTGGATGAATTGATACACAGAATCATATGAAAGGAATTAAACCCCACTACCCAAAATAGCTGACCTCTATTGGGAGGATCGATGGTCATACCAGTACCATCACCTGACGATTTAGGACGGAATCTACAAGCCAGAAAAAAGCATACAACCCCTGTTTCATGAGCAAGTAGCTGATTTTGTTACCTAAAAATGAAAGGTACACTACCCTTCCTGAAACCAGAGTCGATGAAGCGTCGATTTTCCAGGTTCAAATGCTACGTATTTGCCGAAAGTGGCATGTGCTTTTCCGTCTCAGGCTTTTCTCATACCTGTTATAAAAAATATTGAATATATTCTGATTTGAATGCTATTTTTATCCATATTTAATTGATATTTTGCATCACAATTAACTGGTAGCTTCAAAATAAAATCAAATTGCTTGGTAAAGTATTATTTATTCATGCAATTTTTACACTTAAGCTGAATAAACATTTTTTCTAACTGAATGTATTCAGTTAGCTTTTGAAAACATGAATCACTCGCACTTATTCAAAGCCGCCTTTGAATTGGCACCGGATGCCACTATAATTTCTGATTCGTCAGGTGAGATTGTCATGGTTAATGCAAAAACGGAATGGTTGCTTGGCTATAGTAAAGAAGAACTAATAGGCAATAAAATTGAAATTCTGGTACCGCAAAGTGCAAGAAA
Organism: Cyclobacteriaceae bacterium; assembly: GCA_029880385.1. Lineage (GTDB taxonomy): Bacteria > Bacteroidota > Bacteroidia > Cytophagales > Cyclobacteriaceae > JAOUOM01. The sequence continues at coordinate 2,518 of JAOUOM010000001.1, forward strand.
CAGGCACATACAGCATCGCCAAAAGTATAATACAGAAAAGTCCCCACGTCAGATGGGCTCATACATGGATTTGTATGCGGTAAAAAAAGATGGCAGTCAAATCCCGGTAGATATCAGCCTGAATTATGTTGAATTGGATGGACACCGTCTAATCCTTTCTTCCATACGTGACATCACCAGAAACAAGGATTTGTTAAAAAAACTGGCACTAAGTGAAAAACGGCTAAACGAAGCACAATCACTTGCCAAAATCGGAAACTGGGAAATGGATATGGAGACCAAGGAACTGTATTGGTCGGATCAGGTCTATGAAATCCTTGGTGTCGAACAAACAGCACAACCACCGGAATTTGAACTATTCAGGGCACGCGTACACCCTGACGACCGAGAGGAAGTGACGCGGCAATTTGAAAAACAAATAACGCATAAAACACAAGTTGACCTGGTACATCGACTATTAATGCCCAATGGCGAAATAAAATATGTTCACCAGCGAGGCGACATCAATGTTGTCAACAAAAACAAAATTTCCCGATCCATCGGCACCATTACTGACATCTCGGAACAAAAAGACATTGAAAACAAGTTACGAATATCCATTCATAAGGTAGAAAGTGCCAATAAGGAGCTGGAACAGTTTGCATTTATCGCTTCCCATGACCTGCAGGAGCCCCTTCGAACATTAGAAAGTTTTATTGAATTGGTCAGTAATGACCCCAGGCACAAATCAATAAAATACCTGCATCATATTACCAGTGCCTGCCACCATATGAACAGACTGGTAAAAGGACTATTAGACTACACCCGGATCGGGAAAAACATGACAAAATCTCCTGTAGACTTAAACCATGTTTTAGAAGAGGTAATTGACATGCAAAAAGAAGAAATCCTCATCGCTAATCTGGAAATATCAATTGAAAAATTGCCCACACTTACTGTGAACAGGGATCTCATTAGCTTGTTGTTTCACCACCTAATCAATAATGCCGTAAAATTTCGGAACAAAGACACAGACGCCTCTCTGGAAATTGGTACCGGATATCAGAAAGGGCAATGGTTATTTATGTTTCGCGATAATGGAATCGGAATTCCAAAAAAATTCCACGAAAAAATTTTTATTATTTTTCAACGACTGCACAACAGGTCTGATATTGACGGGACAGGAATTGGGCTTTCGCACTGTAAAAAAATCATTGACGAGCATGGCGGTGATATTTGGGTAGAGTCCGAGCCGGACAAAGGAAGCGCTTTCTATTTCACTTTGCCGGCATGATAGCTCATCCTATATTTAACTATGGCAAACACGAAAAATACCTACTCGTTGCCACTGATTTTTTATCAGAAATTTTTTGCTTTTTATTTGTTCATTACATCAAACCAAAAAACCTAAGTATAGACTAAATCACCATGGACAAAAATGTAAATCTAATATTGTTAATCGATGATGATGAGGCTACCAATTTTCTCAATAAAGCTATCTTGCGAAGATTGAAAATAGCCAATAATGTAATATCAGCACAATATGCGGAAGATGCGCTGGAATTATTGGATTCAATTAACAAAATGAACCCAGCCAGGACAAAGTACCTGACCTGATATTTCTGGACATTAACATGCCAAAAATGAATGGTTGGGAATTTTTGGATGCATACAAAAAAATAAGTTTAGGTGATAAAATGCCAAAAATCATCATGTTATCATCTTCTATCAACCCCGACGATGAAGAAAAAGCAAAGAGTATGGCCGAAATTACCGAGTTCCGCAACAAGCCGCTTACGTTTGAAATGGTGGAGGAAATCGTGGGGAAATATTTCTAACCACTCATTTTTTTGTACGTAAATTTCCCCTCAACGAACGTTTACGTTCTTGCATTTTTTTTGTACCTTATCGTTTCCCTAACCTACCAAACCATAAAAACCCATGAGCCCGGAGTTTTGGAACGAACGATACAAAAGCGATGAATATGCCTACGGGGAAGAACCCAATGAATTCTTTCGTCGAATCCTGGACACCCTGCCCCCCGGCAAAATCCTGTTGCCACAGGAAGGGGAAGGGAGAAATGCCGTCTATGCGGCTCGAAAGGGCTGGGAGTGCCATGCCTTTGATATCAGTGTGGAAGGCATGCGCAAAGCAGTAAATCTGGCCAGGAAATACGCCGTTTCCATCCACTATACACTGGGTGGATATGCCGACTTTCAGTACGAAGACGCTTCCATGGATGTAGTGGCCTTTATTTTTGCCCATGTCACACCGGAGGTTCGGGAAAGTTATTACCACAAAATACTCAAAACCCTGAAGCCGGGTGGGCGTGTAATCCTCGAAGGATTTCACAAAGATCAGTTAGGACGTACTTCCGGTGGCCCACAAAGCCTCGAACTACTCTACAGCAAAGAGGAACTCAAAGCTGATTTCAGGATATTGCATGACAAAAGCATCCATCGCAGCGACCGGGTACTGGACGAAGGGCCCTATCATCAGGGAGAAGCAGCCCTGATCCAAATGACAGGCATCAAACGATAATCACCGTCCTTATTTTTCAGGAAGGATTATGCGTTTGCGCATACATTTTCACTTTTTCCCAATCCGCAAGGTACGCCGTACGGATTTTATCCAGGTAGTCCGGATCGATCAACGGCTCCTGGCCAACCCAATGCGCAGGAAAAAAGGATGCTGCATACATGATAAGATGAAAAAACGCCCACCAGGGACGGTACAACAGCCAATGCGCCAACTTATTTGAATATCCTTTGGGCACATCCTGCTTGTAATTGCGGCAAAAGGTGCGCAAAACTTTCAGCTGTTTTTCGGAATATGAACGATGAAAAGGTCGGAGGGAAACCGACGCCGGATCAAAACCAGCCCCCATATAGCTGGCCATTTTGTTTAAAAAGTCCCATGGCTCTTTTCTCAGTTCTTCATAAAACAAGACAAGCGGTTTTTGTCCGCTGCATGCTTCGATCAATTCCAGCTTGGGATAAAAAAGCAGGTCATCCTTTTTCCAGAAACCTGTATCCTTTTCCAAATCAAAAAATCTGGCAAAATCCCAATGCCAGCCATTTTTTACATAGCGTCGGTACTGCGAGGCAATCCAGCCATCGTGTGGCCTGAAAATGACAATAATACGAGCATCCGGATATGAATCGGTAAACCACCGGACTTCCCTTTCAAACTGCCGGTCAAATTCGCGTGATACCAGGACTTTGGCTGCCTTGATACCCGGAATGATCTTTTTACTCTTTTTATACTGACTCGTCGGGATATAATGAATGCCCTCAAGCTTAGGAAAAAACCGGTGCTGCAGGTAGGTGGACGCCACTTTTCCTAACCCGACATGAAAATATATCTCCTGTTTTCCGCTCATGACCACAAAGTAAGCCTATATTTTCTTCCCCCTCCTGCATCCGGTCAGGAATCTGGAACAGGAAAGAAAATGACCCGTGATTTTTTTAGCGAAGATCGGCAAATTCACCGATGAATAACATCCATTTCATTGTACTTCACTGGCCAAATGTCCTAGTTTTGTCTCATGGCTGAAAAAACCAACGCAAGCTATCTGGAATCACTCAACCCGCCGCAGTACGAAGCGGTCGTAAATACGGAAGGTCCCACCATGATCATTGCCGGTGCCGGATCGGGCAAAACCCGTGTGCTCACCTATCGCATTGCCCACCTGATGCATGCGCACAACGTCGATCCTTTTCATATCATGGCGTTGACGTTTACCAACAAAGCCTCACGGGAAATGAGGGAGCGGATCGAAAGTGTAGTGGGAACGGATGCCCGTAACCTGTGGATGGGGACATTCCACGCTGTTTTTGCCCGGATACTGAGGGCTGAAGCCACCCACCTGGGCTATACCAGCCAATTTACCATTTACGATACTGACGATGCCAAATCGCTTATCAAAACCATTGTCAAAGAGCTGAATCTCGACGACAAACTTTACAAGGCCAATGTGGTGTACAATCGCATTTCGGCTGCAAAAAACCGACTGGTCTCCTGGCAGGAATACACCACCAACCCGGTCTACATGGAAGACGATACAACCAATATGCGACCCGAAATGGGCAGGTTGTACCGTATCTATTCACAGCGGTGCTTCAAGGCCAATGCGATGGATTTTGACGACTTGCTGTTCAATACCAACGTACTCTTCCAGACCCACCCCGATGTGCTCAATAAATACCAGCACCGGTTTCATTACCTGCTCATCGACGAGTTTCAGGACACCAACATTTCGCAGTATATGATCGCCCGCAAACTTGCTGCTGTACGGCAAAACATCTGTGTGGTGGGCGATGATGCCCAGAGTATTTACGCATTTCGCGGAGCGGATATCCAAAACATCCTCAACTTTGAACGGGACTATCCCGAACTTTCAACCATCAAGTTGGAACAAAACTACCGGTCCACACAAACCATTGTCAAAGCGGCAAATTCCATCATTTTAAAAAACAAAGCCCAACTAAAAAAGAGTGTCTGGACGGCCAACGAAGACGGGGAGCTGATCGAACTGATCAAAGCGACAAGTGATAACGAAGAAGGAAAACTGGTGGCCTCTTCCATTTTTGAAATGAAAATGCAGCAACACCTGGGCAATGGGGAATTTGCCATCCTTTACCGTACCAACAGTCAGTCACGGGCGATGGAAGAAGCCCTGCGCCGAATGAACATAAAGTACCGGGTAGTAGGGGGCGTTTCGTTCTACCAGCGAAAAGAAATCAAAGACCTGATCGCCTATGTCCGCTTTGTCCTCAATCACGAAGACGAAACCTCATTGCGACGAATTATCAACCAGCCCAAACGCGGAATAGGCCCCGGTACCATCGAAAAGCTGGTAGTAGCTGCCAATGAGCAGGATAAATCCCTCTGGGATATTCTGCAGCACGCCAGTGATGTTACAGGAGGTAGGGGCGGGCACCAGGTAGAGGAATTTGCCACGCTGATCAAAAGCTTTAAGCTGGCGGTAGAAAAAAAAGATGCCTTTGAAGCTGTATCACAAATAGCCAAAAATTCAGGCTTGTTAAAGGAACTTTACGAAGACAAAACCGTCGAAGGCCTCAACCGCTATGAAAACGTACAGGAACTCTTAAATGCAATCAAGGAATTTACCGAAAACCCGGAACGTGAAGACAAAAGCCTGAGTGCCTTCCTGCAGGATGTAGCCCTGCTCACAGATGAGGACCGCTCCAACGACACGGAAGAGGCCGTCACCCTCATGACCGTGCATATGGCAAAAGGGCTGGAATTCCCCTACGTGTATATTGTGGGCATGGAAGAAGAACTCTTTCCCTCACAAATGATGCTGGGCAGCCGGGAAGACCTGGAAGAAGAACGAAGGCTTTTTTATGTGGCCATCACACGCGCCAAAAAGAAACTCCATCTCACCTATGCACTCAATCGTTACCGGTTTGGACGTTTGAAAATATGTGAACCCAGTCGTTTCCTGAAAGAAGTAGACCCGGCATTTATCCAGATGAACAGCCGTCACAGCAACTATGAAGCCCAAACGCGACCGGGAATACCCGCAAGGTCGTCAACCCCTGACAGTTCATACGCCAAAAATTTTGTAAAAAACAACCGGATAAATCCTGCCAGCCGCTCCATCGTGCCTCCAAAACATACCCCAAGTACGGGTTTCAAAGCGAGTGATACCTCACAATTGGTCTCCGGCATGCGCGTGGAACATGAAAAATTCGGATTCGGAACAGTCGGACAAATAGACGGTACAGGCCCCAACCGCAAGGCAAAAGTCCTTTTTGAAAAAGCCGGGGAAAAGACACTTCTTCTGGCATTTGCCAAATTACGGATCATGTAGCTTGTGATTTTCAAACCGCAAAAAATGACTTTATCAAGGGTTTTTCTTAGATTTATTAGAATATTCTAAATAAATTACTGTGTAATCACCCTTAAAAAACATGTCTATATCCGTAAAAGATTTTGTTCCCGCCAAGAAAAAAGGAAGTATGTTCAAGGCAGGTGCCGTTCAGAGTTTCACAGAAATCCATCAGGAAATGAACGACTGGATCGCTGAAGCCAACCCGGCAATTGTAACAATCGAAACCGTCGTGCTGCCTAACATCCATGATTCGGATGAAGAAGGGAGCATGGACACAGAACTGTGGACAGGTGGGGAATCCAGCTCCCAATGGTACCAGCTAATCCGCGTTTGGTACAATTCCTGACCTGAAAAAAAGGAAAGTGGCAAATTATTCGTGAAGTTTGCCACATGGCAAAAGGAAGCAGCGATCGTGTGGTTTTACCGGAAAAATACTATCACACGTATTTCCTTGACATGATACGCCATATCAAAAGGTATTCACCCCATTTGCTTGACATACCGGACGAGGATTTTATGTCACATTTTTTATCGCTAAGCGAAGATGCCCAATGCCTCTTTATCCGCCTATCCAACCGCAAAGGCCCTTTTTTTCGTGCCGACAAATTGGCTTATGCCGAAATAAATATACCCAAAGCCCTTGTGGAACTATTGCGTGAAGGCTTTGCCTCCGAAGATCCCGACGAAGACCCTGCCCTCTTATACCTCTTTACCAAGCAAGAACTGGCCATGCTGTATCCGGAAATCCATATTCCCGGATCGGCTAAAAAAGAAGTCTGGATTGAACACCTATCCGAAACCCATTTTCTTGAACGACTGATAACCTCTTTTCACCTGGTGAAAATCGAAAAACAGGACGAACTGGAATACCTGAAATTGCTCTTTTTTGGGCATTACAAAGGGCAGATGACTGATTTTGTGATCCGGGATGTTGGCCATGTGCGAATCGAGACCGTTGATGCCGCTCAGTTTACACCCTGGTTTCAAACACGCGGAGAAGCCATGGCGATGTACGACATCTGCCGACTGAGGGAGTTACTGAACAAAGCACTCCAACTGCTCCCGGCCAATCAACTGACGGAATGGCTGCGACCGGTAGATTTTGACCGGTTTGGTCAATGGGAAAGCAGCCGGAAAATTTGTGACAAATTACTATCACATATTGCCAGGCAACTGGAACGCGAAAACCAGCTGGAAGATGCCCTCTTTTTTTACCGAAAAGCCGTCGGTGCCCCGGCCCGGGAGCGACAGGTCAGACTTCTAAGCCAATTGGGGCGTTCAGCGGAAGCCATCGAACTCGCCAACACCCTCCTATCGGACTATCAAAATGCCAGTGAACGTATTTTTGCAACGGATTTTCTGGGACAGTCAGGCTCCCGAATCAAAAAAAGCACCACGCACAAGATAAAGAGGGCACAAGTACTTGAACTAACCAGGCGCGAAAGCCTGCGCGTGGAACAACAGGTACTGGCGTACTATCTCAACCTGGGCTATTCGGGTACTCACAGCGAAAACGCCATCTGGAACAACCTCTTTGGGTTGCTTTTTTGGGAAGAATTGTTTGATGCGTCGTATGATTCATTTCATTCCCCCCTCCAGCGAATGGCATCAGATGTCCGGCATCGTTCTTTTTTCCTTCAACGGGAGGCTGCCCTCAAGGAAAAAATAAAGAACTACGATACTGCCGACCTGCTCGCTGCCAAAATAACCAGCACATTTCATCAAAAAAACGGCATTCATCAACCAATGGTCCAATGGCATCCGGAGGGACTGACCCACCTTCAGGCCCTGGTACGCCTGGTACCGTCAGAGGCCTTATTCGATATTCTACTGGAAATGGCCAAAAACCTAAAAGACAATGCCAGCGGATTTCCGGATCTGTTTGTCTGGAAAAAAAACAGCTACCAGTTTATCGAGGTGAAATCACCCAACGACCAATTGTCCGAACAGCAACTTTTCTGGATTGATTTTATGCAGGAACGCAAGATGAATACGAGCATTCTCCGGGTATCGTATAAGGAAAATCAAAACCCCGGAACATAAAAAAAGGGCACAAAGCCCTTTTTTCTAGTCTGTAGTTTGACGATCATGTCGCCCATGTTTTCCCATTTCCGGCTTCTTCCAGTGGCAGGCAACCATCGTATCGGGTTGGGATCGCCTGGTATTGCAATACCTGGGTCATGCCTACTTCCGTTGTGAAATAACCACTAACCACCAGCTCCTTTGCCCACATCAAAAACGGCTTTTCGGCACCTGGCGCAGTACCTGCCTGTTGTAGTTCTGCATGCAAAGTCTGTACATAAGCTTCCTGACTTGCTGCATCCAGCTCATGAAAAGCCTCTCCCTTATCTGTCTGGCAAGCCTGATCAAATGCATCCAGGGCCTCACGGAATTTTGCCCGCATTTCTTCACTGTATACCTGGCCTACCATATCATCGATGTAGGCAGGCACACCCAGCTCACTGGCAGAAGGTGTGTCGGTCCTGGGTATGATAATATCCGAAAGTATGGTTAACAAACGGGCCTGATTTTCATCAAAAAAGGCCGGTGACCAGGTGAGTCCCGGTTTGGCCGAACAACCATTCAGAATACCTGTAATGGTAGGCGCCATCAGGGTACCTCCCATGATAAAGGCCGTGCGCCGTAATGCTTCTCTTCTATTGATTTGATTCATTTTCTTCTCAATTAAAGGTTCCCTTTTTTCAATTCTTCCACTGCAAAACTGGCCGCACGAGCGGTGAGGGCCATATAGGTGAGCGATGGGTTTTGGCAAGCCGAAGAGGTCATGGCAGCACCATCAGTCACAAATACGTTTTGCACCTCATGTACCTGGTTCCATTTATTGAGCACTGACGTTTTGGGATCCCGGCCCATACGTGCCGTTCCCATTTCGTGAATACCCAAACCTGGTGCCACGTCATTATCGTAGGTACGAACATTTTTCAGTCCGGCAGATTCCAGCATTTCGGCTGCCTGCTGCGCCATGTCCTTACGCATGTTCCGTTCGTTTTCCTTAAACTCACAATCAATCGTAAATGTCGGCAACCCGTGTTTGTCCAGCTTGTCACGATCGAGCGTCACTTTGTTATCATGATACGGCAGGTGCTCACCAAATCCGCCGATGCCCATTCTCCATCCGCCTGGCTGGCTGATCTCCTCTTTGAGGGCTGCCCCAATGGATAGCTCGGCAATATTCTGTGACCATGACTCACGACTGGCACCTCCCTGATAGCCATAGCCCCGGATAAAGTCAGGGTGCTTTTCGGTGATATTCCGGAAACGCGGGATATAGATCCCGTTTGGCCGCCTGCCATAGTAGTATTTATCATCAAATCCTTCCATCTCGCCATAAGCACCTACTCCCAGGTGATGGTCCATCAGGTTGCGTCCCAGTTCACCCGAAGCATTGCCCATACCATCACTAAAATGCTCTGTAGAATTCATCAGAATCCAGGTCGAGCCCAGTGCCGAAGCATTCAAAAAGACAATTTTCGCAAAAAACTCCTGGTATTCACCGGTCTCTGCGTCCATGATCCGAACGCCCTTTGCCTTCCGTGTCTCGGGGTTATACAATACTTCCGTCACAATTGAATTTGGCCTCAGCGTCATATTGCCGGTAGCCACCGCTGCCGGGAGAGTCGATGACTGGGAACTAAAATAGGCTCCAAAAGGACAGCCCCTGATACACATGTTTCGGAAGTTACATTTCGAACGTCCATTGTGGTTTTGAGTCAGGTTGGCACTTCGGCCAATGGTCATGATCCGGTCGCTATAGTTGCTTCGTATCTTTCCACTTACGTGTTGCTCCACACAGTTCATTTCCATTGGAGGCAGAAACTTGCCATCCGGCAATTGCGCCAATCCTTCTGCCTGCCCATTTACCCCTATGAATGACTCCACATAATCGTACCAGGGTGCCAGGTCTTCGTAACGAATCGGCCAGTCTACGGCAATCCCGTCTTTGAGGTTAGCTTCAAAATCCATTGGGCTCCATCGATAGGACTGGCGGCCCCAGGTAAGTGAGCGACCTCCGACATGGTAGCCACGCATCCAGTCAAAACGCTTGGTTTCCTGGTACGGATGTTCGGTGTCCTTAACCCACCAATGCTTGGTCGACTGCCTGACCGTATAGCCCGTACGACTTTGTTTTTCATAATCCTTGAGTTCTTCTGCTGTTAGGCGGTCACCGTGGGGCAATTCCCATGGGTGCTTTTCCATGGTAGGATAATCCTTGATATGTTCTACCATACGGCCCCTCTCCAGCACAAGTGTCTTCAGGCCCTTTTCCGTCAATTCTTTGGCAGCCCAACCCCCACTGATACCGGTTCCAACTACAATGGCATCGAAGGTGTTTTGCTGCTCCGCTTTTATATTTAAATTCATATAACAGAGTGTGAAATACTAAAACCGGCAAGCTAGCCAAATCATATAAACTGCAAATGTCATTATTACACAATCGGTTTTATTATCCATTGAATAAACCATATTTTGCCCATCGGAAATAAAGTTGAAATAATAAAAGAACCCGATCGTATGAAAATGACACGCAAACAGGCTTTAAAAAGTATGGCAGGAATATCGGCACTGGGAATGGTGGAAATGGCAGGTATGCCCGCAGGCCTTTCACCTAAAACAACCAAAGGAACTATCAAGCATTCAGTCTGTCGCTGGTGTTACAATGGCAAATCTCTCGAAGAACTCTGTGAAGCCGCCAAGGATATCGGCATCCAGAGCATCGAATTGCTCAATCCCGACGAATGGCCGATCGTACAAAAATATGGCCTTACCTGCGCCATGACCAATGCTACGTCCTTCGGTATCCCCAGGGGGTTCAATGACCCACAATACCACGCCCAGCTACAAAAAGACTACCGCGAACTGATACCAAAAGCAGCTGATGCAGGCCTCAAAAATGTAATCTGTTTCTCCGGAAACCGAAATGGCATAAGTGATGAAAAAGGACTGGAAAACTGTGCTGTCGGACTCGAACCATTGGTGAAACTGGCCGAAAAACAGGGCGTCACACTCTGCATGGAACTCCTCAATTCCAAGGTAAACCATCCGGACTATATGTGTGACCATACCGAATGGGGAGTGTCGCTGGCAAAAAAACTGGGCAGCCCAAACTTCAAATTACTCTACGATATCTATCATATGCAAATCATGGAAGGTGACGTAATCGCCACTATTCGCAAGCACAAAGATTACATAGGCCACTACCATACCGGAGGTGTTCCCGGCCGAAACGAAATCGACGAAACCCAGGAACTGTACTATCCGGCTATTGTAAAGGCAATCATTGAGACCGGATTTGACGGCTTTATCGCCCAGGAATTTATTCCCAAAAATGACGATGCCTTCGCCTCCCTTCGCAGAGGAGTGGAAATCTGTGATGTGTAAACCACACCAAAATCTGTTATACAAAAAGCCGTGCACGAAATGCAGGGCTTTTTTATTTACAGACCAACGTGCGTGGTAGCCCGCAACAAAGCATAAACACCGACCATAAATCCGTGGCACCCGAAGATTGCCATCACAATCAAAAACCAACCATAAAAAAAAGCACCGCATTCCCCCGTGGGTATACGATGCTTTTTCGTCATGTAGTCTGAATCACTTCAGTTTTTCCAATGCCGCATTTAGGGTCTTGCTGGGACGCATGGCCCTGGAGGCCAATTCAAAATCGGGCTGATAGTAGCCGCCAATGTTGACAGGGCTGCCCTGAGCTGCTGCCAGTTCACCGACTATCACCTGCTCGTTGGCCGCTAGTTCTTTTGCAATGGCTTCAAATTTTGACCGGATTTCCCCATCATCCGACTGTGCGGCAAGTGCCTCAGCCCAGTACAATGCCAGATAAAAATGACTTCCCCGGTTGTCAAGTTCCTTCACCCGCCGTGAAGGAGATTTGTCATTTTCCAAAAATTTGCCCGTTGCCTGATCCAGCGTGTCGGCCAAAACCTGGGCTTTTTTGTTGCCTGTCGTAGTGGCCAGATGCTCCAATGAAACGGTAAGGGCCAAAAACTCCCCAAGGGAATCCCAACGCAAGTGACCTTCCTCCTCAAACTGCTGGACATGCTTCGGGGCAGACCCGCCTGCACCCGTCTCAAACAATCCGCCTCCGTCCATCAGGGGGACAATGGAAAGCATCTTGGCACTGGTACCCAGTTCAAGAATGGGAAACAGGTCTGTCAGGTAATCCCTCAATACATTTCCCGTAACAGAAATAACATCTTTTCCTTCCCTGATTTTAGCCATCGAAAAGCGGGTAGCCTCTTCTGGTGACATAATTGACAACTCTAGTCCATTGGTGTCATGGGTTGGCAAATATTTGTTCACTTTTTTGATCAATTCTGCATCATGCGCCCTGTTATTGTCTAACCAGAACACTGCGGGAACCCCTGTAGCACGAGCCCTGCTCACGGCAAGCTTTACCCAATCCTGAATAGGAGCATCTTTCACCTGGCACATGCGGAAAATATCACCTGCCTCTACTACCTGCTCCATCAGTACCTTGCCAGTCGTGTCTACCACCCGTACGGTACCCGCTCCTTTCACCTGGAAAGTCTTGTCGTGCGAGCCATATTCTTCGGCTTTTTGTGCCATCAGGCCTACATTGGGCACACTTCCCATAGTAGAAGGATCAAAAGCCCCATGTTTTTTGCAAAAATCGATTGCTTCCCTGTATACACCGGCATACGATCTGTCAGGGATCACGGCTTTGGTATCCTGCTGTTTTCCTTCGGCATTCCACATCTGCCCTGAAGTGCGGATCATGGCTGGCATGGATGCATCGATGATCACATCGCTGGGCACGTGAAGGTTTGTGATCCCTTTATCAGAATTGACCATGGCAAGAGCCGGACGGCTATCGTATACATTTTGCAGGGCTGCCTCAATTTCTGCCTGCTGTGCGGCGGGCAGTGTTTTGATTTTTGCATACACATCGCCTATGCCATTGCTCACATCAACCCCAATGGCAGCAAAGACATCCCCATATTTTTCAAAAACATCCTGATAGTAAACCGACACAGCAGCACCAAAGATGACCGGGTCAGATACTTTCATCATGGTCGCCTTCAGGTGGAGGGAAAACAAAACGCCCTGTGTTTTGGCATCTTCGATCTCTCGTGCATAAAACGCCTGTAAGGCACGCATGTTCATCACAGAGGTGTCGATGATTTCGCCGGGCAACAACGATGTTTTGGCTTTCAATACCGACGTGCTGCCATCCGTTCCCACAAATTCTATTTTCACCTCGCTGGCCGTGTCTATCGTCAGGGATTTTTCACTTCCGTAAAAATCGCCCCCGGACATGCTGGCCACGTGGGTTTTGGACGATGGGCTCCATGCACCCATGGAATGTGGGTGGCTTTTCGCATAATTTTTCACTGCTTTTGGGGCCCTTCGATCCGAATTTCCTTCACGCAATACAGGGTTTACGGCACTTCCTTTCACCTTATCGTATCGTTCCCGAACAGACTTTTCTTCGGCATTTTTTGGTTCCTCGGGATAATCTGGCAGGGCGTAACCTTTTGACTGCAATTCTTTTATGGCTGCCTGAAGCTGCGGTATGGATGCGCTAATATTAGGCAATTTGATGATATTGGCTTCTGGTGTCTTGGCCAGGTCACCCAGTTCGGCCAGGGCATCACCAATCCGCTGTTCAGGGGTTAATAAATCAGAAAAGGTGGCAATGATCCGTCCGGCCAGGGAAATATCCCTGGTTTCCACTTCCACACCTGCAACGCTGGTAAACGCCTCGATAATGGGCAATAAGGAATAGGTAGCCAACGCTGGGGCTTCATCCGTTTGGGTGTAAATAATCTTAGATGTTTTTGTCATGATTGCCTGAAAATTTATAAAGTCCAACTAAACCCCCTACCGGATTGCCTGGCAGTGGATTACTATTTAAAATAAAATTCTTGTATTAATAACTCTCTTCTTCGCTGGGGAATTCCCCTCCCTTCACATCTTTTATATAATGCTCCACGGCATCTCCAATTACCTTGTTGAGATCGGCATATTGGCGGAGAAACCTTGGCTTGAAGTCCTGGGTAATTCCAAGCATGTCATGCATCACCAGGACTTGTCCGTCGGTACGGTTTCCTGCCCCAATGCCAATGGTAGGAATGCGGATGAGATTGGAAACATTTGCTGCCAACGACGATGGTATTTTTTCCAATACGATGGAAAAACAACCGATTTCTTCCAGCAACAGGGCATCTGATTTGAGCTTCTCAGCTTCTTCCTTTTCTTTGGCCCGAACCGTATACGTACCGAATTTATAAATGGATTGGGGTGTCAATCCGAGGTGGCCCATTACAGGAATCCCGGCGCGCAGCACACGCTCAATACTCTCTTTTACTTCCAATCCCCCTTCCATTTTGACAGCATGGGCACCGGATTCCTTCATGATGCGGATACTTGAGCGGAGTGCTTCAGACGAATTGCCCTGATAACTGCCAAACGGGACATCCACTACCACCAGTGCACGGCTCACGGCCCTTACAACTGCCTGGGCATGCCAGATCATGTGGTCAAGTGTAATGGGGAGTGTCGTTTCATTTCCGGCCATTACATTAGAAGCTGAATCTCCAACCAACAAAATATCAATACCGGCACCATCAATGATTTTTGCCATTGAGTAATCATAGGCCGTAAGCATTGAAATTTTTTCACCCGTTGCCTTCATCTCCTGAAGCCGGTGGGTGGTGATCCTCTTGAATTGATTTTTTGCTGTACTCATCGTATGGAAAAGAGCGGAAAATTAATAAAATCTGGACGATTACACGTGGCCAGAGGCAGGATACAACCCATATGCGAAAAAAAGATTTGTCAGTGTTTTTTTCTGTGTTCCTTTCTTTATGCCCAAACAAAGCATGTGCAACCCCCTACATACCTTTCCATTTGATCCCACAGCCCATACTTGGGTACTGAACATCTGCCTGTTCCTTGCCATTAAGCAGGTTTTCGATGGCATGCCTGATGTCTTTTCCCGTCACCGGAATACCGTTAGTGGGCCTTGATTCGTCAAGCCGCCCCCTGTACACCAATATTCCATCCCCGTCGAACAAATAAAAATCAGGAGTGCAGGCTGCATGGTAGGCCTGGGCTACCTGCTGGTCTTCATCATACAAATACGGAAACTGAAATCCTACACGGGCCGCCTGCTGCGCCATAAAAAGGGGTGCATCATCCGGATATCGGGCCGTATCATTGGATGAAATCGCCACAAATCCAATTTGACGCCCCTGAAAATCCGCACAAATCCGCACAAGTTCGTCCTGCACATGGACGACATAGGGACAATGGTTGCAGATAAACATGACGAGCGTCCCGTTGCTGCCCGCCACACCTGCAAAATCAACCATGCGCTGTGTCGTAACATCCGGCAAGATAAAATCCGGTGCTTTTGTCCCCAATTCCAGCATATTTGAAGGTGTGAGTGCCATACTTTGACTAATTTTCCAGTTTACATGCAAAAAGTGCACGTCTATTTTTTAGATGCAACAAAAACCGAATGAAATATGAAATTTTTCCTCTCCCCTGTTATTATTTTATTTGTTTCGACCTGGTGCATAGCGCAAATTGAGCCCGCCCCCCCACGTTCGCGCGGGGAAGGACCTTATTCACAACTCATAATCCGTGGTGCCACCCTGATCAACGGCAACGGGGCACCTCCCATAGGCCCGGTGGATATTGTCGTGGAAGACAACCGGATTGTAAAGGTAGCAATCGTCGGTTTCCCTGGCGTGGAAATCAACGATAGCAGACGGCCGGTTCTCAAAGAGGGGGGCAAGGAAATTGATGCTTCAGGCAAATACGTTTTACCCGGCTTTATCGATATGCACGGACATATAGGCGGAAAAGCACAGGGCACTCCTGCTGAATATGTCTTTAAACTTTGGCTGGCACATGGTGTCACTACCGTACGGGATCCTTCGGCCGGCAACGGGCTCGGATGGGTACTGGATCACAAAGAAAAGAGCCTTGCAAACAGCATCACTGCCCCGCGTCTATTTGCCTATACTTCTTTTGGGCAGGACATCAGTAACGTGCCCGCTACCCGGAACCTGAATGGACAACCCAATAAAAAACCGGTTTCAGAAAAAACAAATGGCGAAATTACCAATGCACAGGAAGCCCGTGCCTGGGTGCAGGCCAATTACCGTAGGGGTGCGGATGGCATCAAGTTTTTTGGTGCCTCTCCCGAAGTAATGCAGGCTGCTCTTGAAGAAAACAAACGGCTCGGACTGGGCTCAGCCTGCCATCATGCACAGATGGACGTGGCCTGGTGGAATGTCGTGCAATCTGCGGAAGCAGGCCTTACGTCCATGGAACACTGGTATGGTCTGCCGGAAGCCTTGTTTAACGATCGGACCGTACAGGATTACCCGCTCGATTATAATTACCTGAACGAGCAACACCGGTTTACGGGAGCCGGAAACCTCTGGAAACAGGCCGCCCCTCCTTATTCCGAAAAATGGAACCAGGTAATGGATCACCTGATCTCCCTGGATTTTACCCTGGATCCCACTTTCAATATCTATGAAGCCAGCCGTGACCTGATGCGTGCCATACAGGCCGAATGGCATAATGATTATACCCTGCCATCCCTCTGGGAATTTTATAAGCCGAGCAAAATTTCGCACGGATCGTACTGGCATTACTGGGGGACGGAAGAAGAAGTGGCCTGGAAAGAAAACTACCGGTTGTGGATGACGTTTATAAACGAATACAAAAACAGGGGAGGTCGTGTGACCACGGGATCGGATTCGGGCTATATCTATCAACTTTACGGATTTGCCTATATACGCGAACTCGAACTATTTCGTGAAGCAGGCTTCCATCCCCTCGAAATCATACGGTCGGCTACCCTCTATGGTGCACAGGCATTGGGAGTGGATGACCAGTTGGGCACAATTGAAGTCGGAAAACTGGCCGACATGGTCATCGTAGATGAAAACCCCCTGCAAAACCTGAAAGTATTATACGGAACAGGCGCAATAAAACTTACCGACGACAACCAGATCATACGTACGGGCGGGATTCGGTACACGATAAAGGATGGTATTGTCTATGATGCCAAACAATTACTGGAAGATGTACGGAACATGGTCCGGGAGGCTAAAGAAGGAAATGAACTGGAAAACCCCGGCTATCCAAACTGGAAATAAGACCAACAACCATCAAATGAAGTACGTACCGTTTTATCTTTTTCTGTTCTTTGGCTTTCAGCGTTGCATAGAAGTAAGTCCCAGTAAAGGACCTGCCTATTTTGAGGAAACCAATTCCACCCTTTCCCCTGCCACCACTTCGGGCCAGGAAATAAAAGGTGAAGAGCAATTTAAACAACAAAACCTGACGCAACAGGATCTGGAAAGGCGCTCGACTAAACTCAAAGAGGCTGAAGCTGACTATACCCGTGACCCCGACAATGAGGACAACATAATCTGGTATGGTCGCAGACTGGCCTACCTGGGACGATATCAGGAGGCCATTGCCGTCTATACAGAGGGGCTCAAAAAAAACCCGCAATCTTATAAGATTTACAGGCACAGAGGGCATCGTTACATTACCATCCGTCAATTTGACAATGCCATAGATGACCTGCAAAACGCGGCATTTTATGCCAGTAATGCACCAAATGAAATCGAACCGGACGGCATCCCCAATTCCTACAACAAGCCCGTGAGCAATATAAAATGGAACATCTGGTACCACATGGGCCTTGCCTATTACCTGAAAGGGAATTACGACAAAGCCATTTCGTCATACAAAAAATGCATGGAATATACCAACAACAATGACCTGGATGTGGCCACAACAAACTGGCTTTATGCCACCTACCGGAAAATTGGCAATACCGATGCAGCAGATGCGCTAGCCTCCATTATCCCTAGCCGCATGCGCCTAATTGAAAACCGGGGCTATCATGACCTCATCATGATGTACCGGGGTTTTGTGAGTCCGGATATTCTGATCCGAAGAAATACTGAAAACAATGAGCTCAATGCCACCATCGGATATGGCATTGGAAACTGGTACCAGTTGAACGGCCAGAAAGATAACGCGCGTGCAGTGTTTGAAAAAGTTACCAGCTCGACTCAGTGGGATAGTTTTGGCTACCTGGCAGCTGAAAAGGAACTAAAAAACATGAACTCATCCGGCCTGCAATAAGCACCTTATTCCATCATTTCCAGTTCCTTTTTAAGCTGGATCAGCCTGTCGGGGAAATCCGTAATGATGCCATCCACGCCCATGTTGAGCATAACGATCATATCTTTGCGTTCATTAACCGGATAGGCATAAACTTTATATCCCTTTGCATGCATGCGAAATACCCTTCGCGGCGAAAGGGTCTTGTAATGGGGATTTAACGCCATCAACTGACCGGATTTTTCAGAACGCCCCAGGTGCATCCTGCTTTCCACATAAAAAGCAATCAGCGGAGCCGAATCCTCTCCCACAAGCATCTGTTTGGTTTGCACATGCTCGTCATAGGCATGAGCCTCCTCCAGGTATTTTTCTTCATACGACTGCAAAATCACCCAGTCAAAACCATTTTCTTCCTGACGGATCACGTCAACGAGTTTCTGTGCAAAATCATCATAATGAGGATGATCCATGTGCTTGATTTCAATCAACACCCTGCACTTTCCCCCAACCAAATCCAGTACTTCCCTCAGCGTGGGCACCCTTTCCTCTTTAAATTTGGAATCAAACCAGCTACCGGCATCCAATTGCCTTATTTCCTCTAATGTATAATCATGCACATTACCCGTACCGCTGGTCGTCCTGTCAAGTGTCTCATCATGGATTACCACAATTTCTTCATCTTTGGTATTACGAACATCCAGTTCAATAATATCCACACCCATCGTAAGTGCCAATTGAAAAGATGCCAGTGTATTTTCCGGTGCCAACCCGGAAGCTCCCTTATGGGCAATTATCTCAAAATCCTTCTTTTTAATATTCTTCAAATTTCGACTCGCCGTAATGTTTTGATGAAGCCAGGGTTCAAATAACGCCATGGCCAAAAACAATAACATAAACGGGGTAGAATACAATAAAAATTTCTTTGTCATGTTGTTTGTGAGCTAATTTCACATAAAAGTACAAAACATTCCATTTCCAAACTAATCGCGAAGGTCGAGTTTGATCTGCAATTCTTTCATTTGCTCATCAGCCACAGGAGATGGGGAATCGATCATCACATCACGTCCCGACGTATTTTTGGGAAAGGCAATAAAATCGCGGATACTATCCTGCCCTCCGAATAACGCACATAGCCGGTCAAACCCAAACGCAATACCTCCATGCGGCGGTGCCCCGTATTTAAATGCCCCTAACAAAAATCCAAATTGTGCCTGAGCTTCCTCCCGCGTAAAGCCCAGCGCATCGAACATTTTTGACTGCAGGTTTTTGTCGTGGATCCGGATAGAGCCACCGCCTACTTCCACCCCATTGATCACCATGTCATAGGCCGAAGCCTTGATTTCACCCGGAGCTGTGTCCAATTTGTCCATATCCTCGGGCTTGGGCGAAGTAAAGGGGTGGTGCATGGCATGGTAGCGTTGTGATTCTTCGTCCCACTCCAACAGTGGAAAGTCAATCACCCACAAAGGAGCTACCATTTCCTTATCGCGCAATCCAAGCTGACTACCCATTTCAAGCCGCAGTTCATTCAGTGCCTTGCGGGTAGCGGCTGTTTCCCCTGCAAGGATCAGCAACAGATCGCCCGGACTTGCTTCAAATCGTGCCGACCAGCCAGCCAGGTCATCGGCAGAATAAAATTTATCTACCGAAGATTTAAAAGTACCATCTGCCTGGCACCTCACGTATACCAGCCCTTTGGCACCGATTTGGGGCTTTTTCACGAAATCAGTCAGCGCGTCAAGTTGTTTTCGCGTGTATTCCGATCCACCGGGCACATTGATGCCTACGACCAGCTCGGACTGGTCAAACACACCAAATCCTTTTCCCTGTGCCAGGTCCGTCAATTCATGAAATTCCATTCCAAAGCGGATATCTGGCTTATCGGAGCCATATTTTTTCATCGCCTCATCATAGGTCATATGTGGCAATTCGCCCAGTTCTATTCCCTTTACTTCTTTGTACAGGAAACGGATGAGCCCTTCAAATGTGGACAGGATGTCGCTTTGCTCCACAAACGCCATTTCACAATCAATTTGCGTAAACTCAGGTTGCCTGTCGGCCCTCAAATCCTCATCACGAAAACATTTTACAATCTGATAATACCTGTCAAAGCCAGACACCATCAGCAGTTGCTTGAATGTCTGGGGGGATTGCGGCAACGCATAAAACTGACCGGGGTTCATTCGGGAAGGCACAATAAAATCCCTGGCTCCTTCCGGGGTTGACTTGATCAAATAGGGAGTTTCTACTTCTATAAAATCCTTTTTATCCAGGTATTCCCTCACCTTCCGATTGATCAGGTGGCGTAGTTCCAGGCTTTTTCTGACCGGATTTCTCCTCAAATCCAGGTACCGGTACTTCATCCGCAGGTCTTCCCCTCCGTCGGTTTCATCCTCAATCATAAAAGGTGGCACCTCCGAGGGGTTGAGGATTTTCAAATCCTTCACTTTTATTTCCACATCGCCGGTAGGCAATTTGTCATTTTTCGAAACACGCTCGATCACGGTACCTGCGGCTGTCAGCACAAATTCCCGGCCTGTTTTTTTGGCCGTTTCCAGTGCCTCCGGTGTAGAGGAGCCCTCCTCAAACATCAGTTGTGTAATGCCATACCGGTCTCTCAGGTCAATCCAAACCATCCCTCCCTTGTCGCGGATGCGCTGTGCCCATCCTGTAAGTGTGACTTCCTGTCCGATTTGCCCGGCCCTTAATTCCCCGCAAGTATGTGTTCTAAGCATGTTTTCTTTTGGTAATAGTATGTGGCGCAAATCTCCTTTGTTCGGTGATAAATTCAAAGGTTTATCCTAGCATCATTCGTATTAGTTTTGCTTTTACATCCAAAGGCACAAAACATGAACCACATTCGATTCGGACTCTTCACCACTTTCCTGCTGGTAGTTACGCTTTCATATTCGCAGGGAAAACTCGTCAGGCAAAAGATCAATTCATCGATTTCGATGCTGATCGCTTCTGATTTTTTTCCCATGGAAACCGAAAAGCAACAGGCAAAATACCTGTCGGACAGGACACCCCTGGCCATGTACAGTACCCCTGACGCAGCGGTGGATCTGGGCATTAATGTGAATAGTTCTGCCTGGGAAGAAACGGACATGTCGATCATCCATCAGTTTTACAAGGCTAATCTTTTGCAACTTTTTGACGAAGTACGCTGGATCCAGGACACGGTTATCCAGGTAAAGGGACGGACGTTTGCCCGTTTTGAACTGGAAGGTACCATACTCGACGAAAATGCCTCGTTCAAAGGCCAAAACAGTATTACAAAATACCTGTTTGTCCAATACACACTCTTCGACAACAAAATTTTATTGTTTCATTTCAACAGCCCCATCGGCCGAAAGGACTATTGGAAAGAAAGCGTTTTGATCATGATGGACAGTATTTCGATCAGGTAAAATGGAATTGGATCTATACAGCGATGAATATTACATGAAGCAGGCACTCTTGCAGGCTCAGCAGGCGTATGATGAAAAAGAAATTCCTGTAGGTGCGGTAATTGTAGCCAAAAACCGGATCATCGCCCGGGCCTATAATCAGGTAGAAAAACTCCATGACGTGACCGCACATGCCGAAATGATAGCACTCACATCAGCCCAGAATTACCTGGGGGCCAAATACCTGGATCAGTGTACACTCTACGTGACACTAGAGCCCTGCACCATGTGTGCGGGGGCCCTGTACTGGAGCCAGATCGGCAGAATAGTCATTGCAGCACGTGATCCAAGCCGGGGCTTTAGTCGTCTTAGCCCTCCCGTTATCCACCCAAAAACAGAGGTATCCTACGGGTTGTTGGAATTTCAGGCAGAAGCCCTGATCAAGGATTTTTTCAAAAAAATGAGGACGAAATAATCAAAAGGGCTCCTATTATGAAACTTCGCTCTGGTTTCTGTGTTTTATTTGTATAACTTTTAATTTTATTACCTAAACAAACTACTATGGCATTTGAATTACCCAATTTACCTTATGCGTTTGATGCGCTGGCACCCCATATTGATGCTAAAACGATGGAAATCCATCACGGCAAGCACCACAATGCCTATGTGACCAATCTTAATGCAGCCATTGCCGGTACCGAAATGGAAGGCAAGTCCATAGAAGACATTTGCCGGCAACATACGGACGTGGCTGCTGTACGTAATAACGGTGGAGGCCACTACAATCATTCAATGTTCTGGACGATAATGTCCCCCAATGGTGGCGGAAAGCCTGCGGGCGATTTGGCGGCAGCAATTGATAGTGCCTTCGGGTCGTTTGACGGGTTCAAAGATGCATTCAGCAAAGCAGCTGCTACACGCTTCGGATCCGGATGGGCCTGGCTATGCGTACATGCAGGCGGCAAAGTCGACGTTTGCTCAACGGCCAATCAGGACAATCCCCTTATGCCTGGCCAGGGATGCGGGGGAACGCCCATATTGGGACTGGATGTATGGGAACATGCCTATTACCTGAATTATCAAAACCGACGGCCCGATTACATTGCTGCATTTTTCAATGTGATCAATTGGGACGAAATAAACAAAAGATTTGTAGCTGGAAAATAAAATCTACAGCAAATACCTGGTAAAAAAAGCCTGCTTTCCGGTAGGCTTTTTTATTTTTAGTTTGTGATTGATGAATTACTGGAACCATACAGGGAGAATTTAGGTCCACACTACCCCACCTATCGAAACCACGCACATCGTGTATATGAATATGCACGTATCTTTTGCCTGCAAAATGAAAGCATTAAACTACAACTATGCGCAGCTTTCCATGACCTGGCTATCTGGACAGGCAATTCCATGGATTATTTACATGATTCTGCTGAAATCGCCCGTGCCTATACCGAAACAAATCAACCGTATATTGTTAGCGACGAAATTGTTTTCATTATAAAAAACCACCATCGTCTACGTCGCATAAAGGGTCATCTGGAAGGCGAATCCTTTCGGAAAGCCGACCTGATCGACCTTTCTGCTGGCTTGATTCATTTCAATATCCCACCTTCGCTTATACGGGAAACAGAATCAAAATTTCCCCGTCTGGGATTTACCAAACTCATATTGAATTTAACCTTTCATTGGGCGTTGCGGCACCCCTACAGGCCTTTTCCCATGATCCGAATTTGATTTATCTGCATTATATATGGGCAGATAGACATGAAAAATTGTTCCGGATTGAGATGTCTCAAAATTTAGGGTGCCACCATGTTCCTCTATAATTCCTTTTGAAATCGACAACCCCAGCCCCGTTCCCTTCCCTACCTCTTTGGTTGTAAAAAAAGGATCAAAAATAAACGGCTGATCCTTTTCAGGTATTCCTTTCCCCGAATCACTTATCTGGACATGAACCCGGTCAGATTCTTCTATTTCGGTGGCAACACCTATTTTCCCATCCCCTTCGATCGCCTGTATGGCATTTGAAAGCAGGTTCATGAATACTTGCGCGATTTTTCCTTCGTTTCCGTATACAATGGGCATTTCGCCATATTTCTTCTCTACCACTATCCGGTCTTCCAGCTTATTGTTCAGCAAGGTGAGCGTCACATCAAGACTTCTCAATATATCAAAGGGCAAAAATTCAACAGATTGATTACGTGAATAAATATTCAGGCTTTTGACAATCTCAGCTGTACGTCGCGCACCTTCATTTACCGTATATACCAATTGCTCAAATTCTTCCTTTAATACATCGTATTTAATCTTCTCCTTATATCTTCGTATACTGCTCAGACTGTCTTTTACCTCATCAGAAACACTGGGATTTGACGATATACCAATTTCACATTTAGTCCGCAATTGCTCGAGCATCAAAATTTCATCCTTCAGTTTCAGTAATTCATTGCTACTTCCTTGTAAAAAATTTACCGGATTATTAATTTCATGCGCAATCCCTGCTGTTAATTGGCCTAACGCTGCGAATTTTTCTGATTCGATCAGTTTCTGGGTTGTAAGCTTCACATCCTGAATCGATTGTCGCAATTTTTGGTTTGATTTTTTTACGAAATACCGAAACAGAAACATGAAATAAAGACTTACGGAAAAAATATACAGGTGATTAAACATATCAAATACAGGTCTGTACTCCACGGGTATCAAATTTATGTAGGAATATCCCGTGTAATACATTAATCCAAACCCGATGATGCTAATCACAGACAGGCTGACAAAAACGTAGCGATCCTTCCTTTCATAATAGAAAAAACTTAAGGCAGGCCCCAAAAGTAAATGAGGAACCATTGCCGAGTGGATTCCTCCTGTGTAAACTACCTGATAAAAAAAACCAAAAAAAGTAAGCAAAACAGACAACCGGAACGTCCATAATTCGCCAAGGCGAAAATTCATAGAAATACGAAGCAAATAAAAAGCTATAAAAAGTACAATCGCAAGGTATACCAATGGATAGACACTCATCAATACATAAAATAAACCGTAACTAGCAGAAGAGATCAATGCAGCCAGGGAAAGCTTCAGGTAAAGCTTTTTTTGGTAAACAGGTTTAAATCCATCATGTCCTTGTTTTGATCCTGCCAACGAAGTGCCTTGAAATGTCACAAATTATTTTTTTCCTAAAATTACAAAACATTATTTATTGAAAAGGAAATGAAACCTGAGAGGGAGCTACAAAAAGCACGAAATGAACAAAAGGCAAATCGAAAACTTGTCGATGAGTTAAAAAAACAAAAGCCCAAAAAACTGGACGATCTTTTTTATCATGCACATGATGTAATATTTGGGCAAATCGATTGCCTGGAATGTGCCAACTGTTGTAAAACCACAAGCCCTCCTTTTACCACTTCAGACATTAACCGGATTAGTAAGCACTTAAGGCTAAAGCCGGGTAATTTTATTCAAAACTTTTTATATGTAGATAACGAAGGGGATTATGTACTCAAAACCACACCCTGCCCCTTCCTAAAAAACAACAACAAATGTGAAATTTATGAAGAAAGGCCTTCTGCATGCCAAGGCTACCCACATACCAATAGAAAAAGAATTCATGAAATTTTAAACCTAACCCTAACCAACTCGCTTATTTGTCCGGCTGTGGCTGGAATTTTAGAATTAATCAGGAAAGACAGAAAATCCTAGCCTTTTAAAATGAATTACCCGAAAGAGCCTCCTTAATAGCACCACTTATGGTTTGCTCATCAAAAGGCTTGGAAATCAATTCAATATCTTGTGATTTAATGTCTTCTTCATCTACCATTCCCATAAAACCTGTTACCATAATTACAGGAATGCTTGGACGTATTTCTCGTACCAGATGCGTGAGTTCAAGCCCATTCATGCCCGGCATTTTAAAATCGGTCACCATTAAATCAAATTCCGTTCCCTTAATCTCGTTCAGGGCTTCTTGTCCGCCTGTTGCGGTCGTAACATCATAGACTCGCCTAAACATGATTTTAAACATCATGAGATTGTGTGGCTCATCATCTACGTATAGGATATGTGGTCTGGCTTGGCTCATTTCAAACACAAGATTACAAATTTTTCGCTTGACTTTTTGGAAGTTCTATGGTAAATGTAACCCCTTTTTCCTTATTATTTGATACAGAAATTGACCCTTTGTGCTCATCAATAATTCCCTTGGAAATCGACAAGCCCAGGCCTGTCCCGCTACCCACTTCCTTGGTAGTAAAAAAAGGCTCAAAAATCTTCGATATTACTTGCGGATCAATCCCTCTTCCTGTATCTGAGATTTTAATAGATGTGAATCCTGATTGAATAGTATCATCTATTGAAATACTTATTTCACCGTCTCGTCCTTCAAGGGAATGAATGGCATTCACCAAAATATTCATAAATACCTGACTCAATTTACTGGCACTCCCCTCCACCCAAATTTCACTTTTGTATTCTTTTCTGACATGGATTCCTTCACCAATCTGGCTTTTCAGCAACATCAGGGTTGAATTCATGTTTTCTGAGAGATTTACGTCCTCAAATGTATCCTGATCCATTCTCGAAAAAACACGAAGGCCCTTTACAATGGCAGATGTCCGGTCAGAACCGTGCATTATGGATTCCATTAACGTATGTACTTCTTCTTTTAACGTATCAAATCCAATATCTTCCCTGCACTTTTTCAATAATTCAATCCGATCATTCACATAGGCATGCAACTCTTCACCCCTGAGGGTATGACTAACATGCTCCACATCACGGATGCAATTGTCATTTTCCTGCTGAAATTTCATAAAATCTTCCATGGCCTTCGACAGGTTGGTAATACCCAACTGTATGAAATTTACGGGGTTATTTATTTCATGAGCGATCCCTGCTGTCAATTGCCCCAAAGAAGCCATCTTCTCGGACTCTACCAGCATCCTGGATTTTTCACGCAAGTCATCGTAGGCATTTTCCAGCCGCATATGAGCTAAAATCATCTGATTTTTAAAAAAATACACCAACATCAATACAACTGACATCAACAAAATATAATTGGCCAAATCAAACACCGGCTGATCTTCCGTTGATAACTGAGATGTCAGGTCAACCCCATAAATATCCAGTAGCCACAAAACAAATACCGTAAGGCCCACCAGGACATTTAACACTATCAGGTCTTTTTTACCCTGATATAAAATACTGTTGAGTGGCACAAAAAGCAATAAGGGAATGGCTGACGAATGTATCCCTCCTGTCAGACAAATTTCAAAAACCAGGGAGTAATAAATCATGCCGATCACCAGCCGGAAAATTGCGATAACACTCGTAGTAACCCGGATGGTCACCAGGTACAATCCCCCAAAAACAAGGGAAGCAAACAGGGTGTGATAAAATAAAATAGTCAGGCCCGAATGGTAAAAAATAAAACCAAAAACAAAAGTGGCCAGCAATGCCAGACCAGTAAAAATGAAAAGCATCTTTTTGTTCAACCCTTCCAGCGAAGTGACAGAAAGCAATTCTTTTCCTATAACATCCTTCAATAACATCTTACGTATAATCTGAAAAAAACCAAAAAAATTCAGGTATCGTCCCTAAAAATCAGTGTAATTAACCACATTTCAGGCAAATAGTTACACCCAAAAAATCGTAACACCCCTTTAAAAAACAACCACACAGGCTTCTCTATGCGTATATTTATAACTTTCTTGCAAGAACCATTCGTTCCGTGCGACTCGTAACCAATCATTTAAATGGATCAAACGCAAATCAACCAGCTTTTAGTATCCTATGCCGATGCTTCGTACAAACAAAGCCTGAGCCGTTTTGGCATTCCGACGGATAATGTACTGGGTGTCAGAAAACCACATTTAAAAAGTTTGGCAAAGTCCATTGGCAAAAACCATGACCTTGCAGTGGAGTTATGGAACCTTCCGGTTCATGAAAATAAACTGCTTGCCTGCCTGCTTGCCGAGCCAAAACACTTGAGCAGGGAAACGACCTGGCAATGGGCTATTTCCCTATATTCCTGGGATCTTTGTGATTCGGCCTGTATGTTGTTTGCTAAACTTCCGTTTGCCCGTTCGATTGCAATCGAATGGATTGATGACCAACGTGAGTTTGTTCGTCGTGCCGGGCTGGTAACGCTTACGTTACTTGTCGTCCATGATAAAAAAATGAGTAACGATGACATATTGCCCTTTTTGAATTTTGTCAAACAACACGCCACAGACGAACGCAACTTTGTGATGAAAGCCGTCAACTGGCTTTTGAGGCAAATAGGAAAGCGCAACCTCGCCCTCCATACACACGCACTGGCACTGGCGCATGAACTTGCAACATCCTCTGCCAAACCTGCCCGATGGATTGGTCAAAATGCAAGGAGGGAGCTCGCCCTACCCAAGCAAATCGAACGGTTGAAAGCAAAGGATAAATCAATATAACCGTTTACGAAACTATTTTGAAACATAAAAAAAGGGGCGCAAGGCCCCCGTATTATTCATCTAATTCAGTGAATTATTTTCCCAAATCAGCCAATGCATAGGCAATGGATACCTGGAACATCGAATTCTTGACCGCTGTAACAGATGATGCCAGGCTGTTGACATCTGATAACCCGAGCACATATCGCGCATGAATATCCAGTCCAAATGGCAAATCAATACCTGCCCCAAAATTTGCTCCCAGATCGGACCCTTTCAACTTGTCCTTGATATCGGAACTGGTGATGGATCCGGAAATATCATCCTGCTGCACACTTGACATCAGGAAACCAAATTGGGGGCCTACTTGTACGTTTACGCCTGCCGCCAGATAGACTTTGAGCATGACGGGCACAGTGAGGTAATGAAATTTTTGCACTGCATCATAAACGGTAGTTCCTCCCAGGTTCACATCGGTGAATTTGAAGTCAAAGCTCTGGAAAGAATACAGTACCTCTGGCTGAACGGCTATTTTACTGACCTTGGCACGGCCAAACAAGCCAAAATGATAGCCAGAAGCCCCCTGAGCATCTGAAATGGAAATCCCATCCTTAATGGACAAAGCATCTGCCGATGGGAAATTAAGTCCTCCTTTGAGGCCAAACGCCAACCCCTGTCCATAAACAAGTGCTGTAGAAAATACAAAGAGAAAAACGAAACTAAGTTTTTTCATAATCATTCAATTTTTATTGTACGTTGGGATAGTGAAAGAATTCATCCTAATTATTTCGGAAAATTATATGATTTATCTGACCTTTTTATACGATGAGTTCCATCAATTGAAAAAAACAACCTTCCATGAAAATGGTTCGGTAGCAAAGGTCAATTCATGCAACATTCCGGACAACTAACGTAAAGAGCGGCAAGATGTTATTTTTACTTTTCCTTCTTTATTGGGTCAGCACACGATACCCATATGGTTCCAGTTCAACAGAAACTCCTATCGATGTGCTTTTCGCCGTAAATGCATCCACCCAGTTGGTCTGCTGCAACTCTGCCGGCATCGTAAACACAGTGGTAACCGGCCTCACATTGACCAAAACCAGTACTTTTTCCGATCCGCCAGAGCGAAGGAATGCCACCACGTCATCATGAGCATATGTGGTGAGTTGCCCCGTTTTCAATGCCGGAATCTGATGGTATATGGCAAAAAGCTGGCGGTAAAACATTTCCATATCCCTGTTTTGTGACCAGTCAATGGGCGAAGCATAAAAGAAGGGGACGTTAGTAGCCCTCCCTACTTCCTGGCTGCCATAGATCATGGGCACACCTCCCATATATGCCGTAATAACCGAAGCCGCCATGGCCCCGGTTTTTCCTTTAAATAAAGTCACTGGCGTCGCATCCCAGGCAGATTCATCATGGTTCGTCGTAAAACGTAATTTCTCACCGCCGGATGGGATCGCCTTGTACTCATCCACATGTACCTGGGCAAGGGTACTGGCCGGTACCCCGTTGAAAACATCCTTTAGTTTTGAGTAAAAAGCCCAGGAATAATTCATCTGAAACCCCGCAGTAAAATGATCGGCACGTTCCCCTTCTGCTAAGAGGATCAACGATCGTCCCGGAAGACCCGAAAGTGAATCGATGGCCTGTTTCCAAAAAGAAAATGGGACAAAATCAGCAGCATCACATCGGAAACCATCAATATTTGCCTCCAAAGCCCAGTATTTCATCGCGGCCACCATGGCCAGTCTCATATCCTGATTGAAAAAATTCAAATCCGCCACATCCTGCCAATTGGTACCCGGAGGATGAACAATTTCTCCATTTACCTTGGTATACCACGATGGATGGCTGATCCAGGGATTGTCCCACGAACTATGGTTGGCCACCCAGTCGATGATCACGGCCATGTCCCTGCTGTGGGCTGCATCGACAAGTGCACGCAAATCATCCAGGCCCCCGAATTCAGGGTTCACTTCCTTGTAATTTCGTACACAATACGGTGAATTGACCGACTTGAGCTGTCCGATCGGGTGTATGGGCATCAACCAGATCACATTTACACCCAGCTTTCTGATGCTGTCGATCCGGTCAATAACACCCTGTAAATCCCCCGATGGACTAAACGCCCGTACATTGATCTCATACATCACAATATCCTGTACCAAGGGCACTTTGTCAAAGGGCACCCCATATTGCACAGGTTCTTTTTCGATCGTATCAGGTGTGATCGGTACCGGCTTTTCCCTGCATGACCCTAACGTGACAAAAAGGACGAAAATCGGTAAGAAGGAAAGGTGGAATTTGGATTTCATACGCATCTTCGTTTCTGTCGTTCAAAACTAAGGAAAGAACAAGGAACACGCTCCACAAAATCACAAATCACCTGTAAGGAAAGAGAACCGAGTTTTTACAAATACAAATATTTTTAACCTTTTGGTTAAACCATTTAGTTTATCTTTCGTACCTTTACCGTATGACCGAAGAACGAACAACCGAATACAAAATACTTGAAGCTGCGCGG
>JAOUOM010000448.1 GCA_029880385.1 Cyclobacteriaceae bacterium
GCGGTCATACGCACGCTGGTTTACGTTGTGACCAACTGTAAACCTCAGGTTCAGATCACTTGTCAGGTCTTTGGTTGCTGACAAAAGGAACGTACCATCCAATTCCTGGTTTTTGATTGTGGAAGTAGCTGAATAGCCAAAAGGAAATGCAATTCCACCTTTTTCACGGAAATCAGACTGTAAGTCGGTATACTGGTTGAAACCACCTTTTGCCGTTGCTGTCAGCCAGTCAGTTATGTCATACGTAAAGGCAACATTACCATATACCCTGTCCACGACACTTTCGTAACGGTTGTGCTCAGTCAACCAGCGTGGGTTGTCCAATGCCCGATAGAACACGCTACCACCCGTTACAGGGTTTTCGTAAGGATATTCATTTAGGTTGAAGTTCCTTGGCAGGTAAAACAACCTTGCATAAATCGATCCCCCGGATCCAGCGCCATAATCATTATTGAACGAGGCTCCGGATGGAGGGCTTGTCTGATTGTTGTGTACATAGTTGATTGATCCCTGAACAAACAAGCCGTTTTCAAGCGTGCTGTTGATACCAAAACCTAGTGCTGTACGACTTACACCCTGATTTGGCACGATACCTGAGTTATCAGTCCTGGACATGGTGAAATTAACAGATGCCCGGTCGGTAGAGGAAGTAATGTTCAATGCATTTTCGGTCAACCTTCCCGTTTGGAAAAACCCGCCAACATTATCGTGTGGTTCCAGTTTGATAGGAACAGGCATCCCTGTTGATGGACCGGTACCGTTAATAAACTGACCGTTGGAAAAACTAAATCCTTCGTTGATCACAAGCTCAGGGAAATACTGCTTCAAGGCAGAATAGTTACGCGTGTACGGATGCGGTGCCCATCCTTCAGGATAGTACTGTGCTTCTGTAGGAGCCACAACTGATTTTGAGTAGTTTGTGCCATAGGCAGCGTTGATTGCGTCCACTTTATCAGGGAATGGAGCTCCCCAGTTTCCGATGTACCCACCATTGTATACCTGGTTGGATCCCTGCATGTAGGTATCCTGATAATTAGGTATACCGGCAATTTTCTCTGTACTATAGCTGGTGCTATACCGTACTTCCATGCCTTTTTTGCTTGATTTTGAGTTGGCTTTGGTCGTGATCAGGATCACACCATTTGCCGCTCTCGATCCGTAAAGCGCAGCTGCCGCAGCACCTTTCAATACTGTCACAGAGGCCACATTGTTAGGATCAATGTCAAACGCCCTGTTTGAGAACACGGTGTTTTGACTAAAGTCGCTGGTGGAACTTACACTGTTGTCGAACGGAACACCATCAACAACAAAAAGCGGCTGGGTATTACCCGTCATGGACGAATAGCCCCGAATGTTGATTTTTGTTGATTGTCCTGGAGCTCCACCACCACCCTGGATGTTAACCCCGGGCACTTTGGATGTAAGGGAACGAATCGCATCCGGCTCAGATCGTTTGGTGATCTGCTCTTCCGACACGTTGGTGACGGCATAACCGAGTGCCTTTTTTTCCCGCTCAACACCAAGGGCCGTTACCACCACTTCGTTCAATGTTGCTACGTTTTCTGACATAGTAACATCGACAACCGAACGTGTGCCAACTTCAATCTCCTGGGTTGTCATCCCGATAAAACTAAAAACAATTGTACCTCCCTCATCAGGAATACTGATGCGGTAATTACCATCCAGGTCCGTAGTGGCCCCATTGGTAGTCCCCTTCAGGAGTACAGTCACACCTGGTATACTGCTACCATCCGTATCGGATGTAACCCTACCAGATACAGTTCTTTGCGCCCAGGCACTGCCTAGCACGAAAAGAAAAGAGAAACTTAGTAGTAAAATCCTCTTCATGTTAAATTTGGGTTTAAATAAGTGAACATTAAAAATTATCCAAGCACTAAAATAAAGTATTTTCGGAATATTAAAAATCGAAGGGAATACAGACCGGAACGTCCTATTCCTTGTAATATTCTAATATTTCAGAATTCCCTTCGTTCCACCTGTTCAAATGGACATTTTTTTAGTAAAGTCAAAATATATTTCGGAATATCGCCTCTTTACTTGTAATTAATTTGGGGTAAAAAAGTCTGAAAAATTACTGTTTTACTTCGATTATTTCAAATTCGATCCGCCTGTTTAGTGGTTTTTGCACTTCTTCAAGATATCGCGGACGTGTGGAGCCATAGCCTATTTTTTGTAAGTAAACCGGATTAATTCCGTTCCTTACAAGATATAAATAAACGGCCTCTGCGCGCCGCTCGGAAAGCCGCTGGTTATAGTCGTCCCCTCCCGTGTCATCGGTATGCCCCGATATTTCCACACGCATTTTATTTGCCCGTAAAAAAGCCGCAATTTCTTCCAGCTCTGAAATGGATTTTGGGCTTAATTCATAACTTTCCTTTTCAAAATATATATTTTCCAACACAAGGGATGCCCCCACACGCAAAGGCTGCAAAAACACATCCAGTGTGTCCGGTGCCACTACCGTATTTTGGGCAAATTCAAATTTAAAATCCTCAAATAAATAGCCTTCACTCGACACGTATACGCCATATTCCTTTCCTTCGGTCAGTACAAAAAAGTAAACACCTGTAACGGGGTCTGACTGTGTCAAATATTTTCTGGCCCCGTTTGTCAGGTCATACAGTGAAATGGAGGCTTTTAAAGGTTTTTGATCGGAAATGTCCCGGATCGTCCCCGTAACGTACGACGACCTGTCAGAAAGGAGTGTGTCTGATTCAAACCTGACCCTGGCAATTTTACTGACCTTATCCCCCTTTTCATTTGCCTCCTCCTGAGCGAAATATCCCGTTTTTCCATCCGAAGAAATTATCATGGAAAGCTGATCCAGGTGGTTATTGACCGGGTAGCCCAGGTTTTTCGGCTGTGCCCAGCTACTATCCTGCCTTTCACTTAAAAATAAATCGTACCGGCCAAAACCCGGATGTCCGTTTGATGAAAAGAACAAGGCCTGGTTGTTTACATGGATGTATGGGGTGACTTCATCAAAAAGTGTATTGACGGG